>NVVP01000041.1 GCA_002402245.1 Gammaproteobacteria bacterium
GCCTCCATGTTTTAGTCAAAATAAGATGTTAATTAAGGGATGATACAGAGACTGTTATTAAATGTAATGAGTGGGTCATCCTCATTTTATCAGGAGTTTATTCCTAATATAGATGACAGTACTGTCATAAAGCCCGACGATATAATCATTTTAACCTTTATCCATTCAAAAAGCATGGGTATTACTCCCAAGTAAGAATCAAGGCAGTAGTACACTGCAACAATTTAACTACGGACTCAGAATAAACTCTTACTATGATGTTAATTTATTTTAGGCTTGAGTAGGCACTAAGCCGGCATCAGGATCACAATAACACTCGACATCAAGCTTACCTTCGCTTTTTGCCACAATAGTGGATACAACAGCATCGCCTGACACGTTCACCGCCGTTCTAACCATATCCATTAAGCGGTCAACACCCAGAATTAAGCCGATGCCTTCGACAGGAATACCGACTTGAACAAAAACCATCGATAGCATGATAAGACCTACTCCAGGCACACCCGCAGTACCAATAGAGGCCAAAACAGAAAGTAAAATAACAGTTAGATAATCAAGCGTAGTTAAATCAATGCCATAGATATTGGCAATGAAAACCGTGGCCACACCTTGCATAATAGCGGTGCCATCCATATTGATGGTGGCACCAAACGGTATGGTAAAGGACGCGACTGAATTATTAACTCCCATGCGTTCAGTGACAGTACGTAAGGTAACAGGAATCGTGGCATTAGAGCTTGCAGTACTAAAGGCAAAAAGTTGGGCTGTTCTAATTTTTTTGAGAAAGAGCCGAGGGCTTAGACCTGAAAATACTTTTAATACAATCATTAAGGTACCGAATAAGTGTAATAACAGTGCGCCGACTAAAACAAATACATAACCCATTAATTGGTTTAATAGTTCTAAGCCTACGTCAGCCATAGATTTAGCAATAAGAGCAAATACAGCATAAGGAGCAAAGGCCATTACCAATGTGACCATTTTCATCATCACTGCATTGGCTGTTTCGGCAAGAGACACTAAAGACCTTGCTTTTTCACCTACCATTAACAGACTAATACCGGCCAGAATAGAGAAGAAGATCAATGACAGCATTTCACCCTCAGCCATGGCTTTGATTGGGTTACTAGGAATAATATTAATGAACACGTCGGCAAGAGGAGGCGCCTCTTTACCCATAAATACCGTATCAGTCTCGAGAGCCATGCCTTCTCCTATTCCTACTGAGGCGGCAATACTAATCGACACTGCGATAGCAATAGCGGTTGTCAGCATATATAAGAAAAATGATTTACTTCCCACTCGGCCCAACATTTTTGTATCAGCAATACCGCAGACACCACAAATTAAGGAAAAGAATACTAAAGGTACAACCAGCATCTTTAATGCATTGATGAACATTTTGCCAATAACATAAAACAGGCCGTCAACAATATAGGTATTAGCCCAGCTACCCTCAGTATTTAATTGGTAAATATTAAGTCCTAAACCTACGATAACGCCTAAAAGCATGCCGAAAAGTACTTTCATGGTCAGGTTCATTTTATTGATATTAAGCATATATTCTCTGTATTTATCTATAAATAGTGTCAAACATATTAGCATAAAGTGTATTTATTTAAGCTTAAAAATACAGGCTACTAAAGCCTTAGCATTTGTATTGTTATTTAGGTGATGAGTTGTTATGCTGGAGATGCCTATCTATATTAGTATTAGCTAAATTAATGAATAAAATAGCTATTAAACACGCCACACATGGAGTAATGGATGAAAAGGAAATTATCACGCTTATCTTTGCAGTGGAAGTATATTCTATCCGCGGTGATAGTGATTATTATCGGAGTTATGCTATATCAAAACTCTCGAGGTATTCCTCATAAAAGCCATGAAAAAATAGTCAAAGACAATGCCGAATTAGTTAATGTAGATAGTTTACTGAAAGAATCAATTGTAGAATTACGTTTTGGTTTACATGAAAATTATGATGACTTAGATTCATATAACCAGAAGTTACTCTCTATTCAACAGCACTACTTCGATAATATAGACCCTAAAAGTAAAGCCGTATTAATAGCCCCTTTTGCCGAGTTAAAAGAAGCGGTTTTACAACGCCAACAAAAAATCGAGCAATTCAAGTCACATTTCACTCTTTATACTAAATTAACCGCCATTATTCCCCAGCTGAGCCAAGAGCTGAGTTCACGGGTTTACCTTTATACGGACCAAGCCGATGATTTAGTCAGTAGCGCTAATAATTCTCTGCTACATATTTTTATTAATCATGAAGATGTAGCCGCTCCTTTTGCAGCATTAAAAGAGCTAGAAAGTGCTCGCTCAGTAGTGCCTGATGAGTTGCTGAAACAATATGAAAACCTGTTAGTTCAAAGTAAGTTACTTTTGGAGTTGCGTCGGCAGATAGCTGACATTATCCAAGGTATTATCCAAGATGATTTTAATCTGAAAGTGACTAAATTAACGACGGTTTATGCTGAGTTTGATAGGAAAGAAATTATTATCGCTGAACGTTACCAACTAGTATGGATCATTCTAACGTTCTTATTAGTATTTTTACTTTGCTATGAATTTTATCGAATATCTAAGATAACACTGACTTTGAAAGATGCGATGAAATCATTGGATTTTCAAAAATTCGCACTGGATCAACATGCTATCGTCTCAGTAGCGGATGTAAAAGGAAATATCAGCTATGTAAATGACTTATTTCGTGAAATATCTCAGTATTCTGATGCCGAGCTATTAGGTGAAAACCACCGAATCGTTAAATCAGATCATCATGATGCTGACTTTTTTAAAGAAATGTGGCGGACTATCAGTCGAGGCAATGTATGGCATGGAGAGATTAAAAATATAGCTAAAGATGGTTCTGAATATTGGGTAAACTCAACGATTGTTCCCTTTGTTGGAGATAATGGCCGGCCTTTTCAATATATTTCTATTCGAACGGATATCACTGCACAAAAAGATGAAGAACAGAGAATTAAAGCTGATAGAGCTTTCTATACCAGTATTATGGAGGCGATGGCTGAAGGTCTTTATGCACAAGATGCTGAAGGTTTTTGTATCTATGTTAATCCAAAAGCTGAACAGATTTTAGGCTGGGATGCAGACGATCTGTTGGGTAAAAAAATACATGAATTAGTTCATTATAAAAATGCCAAGGGTGAGTTGATACCCACTTGTGACTGTACGATTATTAACTCATTAGGGGATAAATCGGCCTTCCATACCGATCAGGAAGTATTCTGGCATAAAGAGGGTGCAATTATTCCAGTTTATGTATCTGCTGTGCCTATATACGATGAGGGAGTAATGAAGGGCGGAGTCATTGCTTTCCAAGATATTAGTGGCCGTAAAGAACAAGAGCAGGATTTAGCTCATGCCGTTGAGCTTGCTGAAAAAGCAAATAGAGCTAAGAGTATGTTTTTAGCCAATATGAGCCATGAAATTAGAACGCCGATGAATGCTATTTTAGGAATGAGTTATTTAGCGTTGCAAACCGAGCTAGATGATAAACAACGTAATTATGTAGAGAAGGTGAACAATAGCGCCGAATCATTACTCAATTTATTGAATGATATTTTAGATTTTTCTAAAATTGAAGCAAATAAACTCGATATTGAAAACAAGCATTTCTTATTAGAAGATGTATTAAATGATGTCAGTGACTTATTAGTGTTACCTGCCAGTACAAAAGGGCTTGAATTCTTAATTGATATCAGCAGTGATGTACCTTATGCCTTAATGGGGGATTCTTTACGGTTAAGACAAGCCATTGTTAACTTTGCTAATAACTCGATTAAGTTTACGGCTAAAGGTGAAGTGGTTATTACCGTTTCCTTGAAACAGAAAAAAGGAAAAAGAGTCACGCTTGATTTTGCTGTAAGAGACACCGGAATAGGCATGACCGAGGAACAAAAATCAAACTTATTCGAAGCATTTTCACARGCRGACATATCCACTACTAGAGAGTAYGGCGGCACAGGTTTAGGNCTRGCKATTACTGGSCAAYTGATTAATYTKATGGGCGGTGATATTAAAGTTGAAACGCAGTTGGGTAAAGGCAGCACCTTTAGTTTTAATTTAAGCTTTGATATTAGTAAGCAAAAGCCMGAGARAAACTTRATTGAGATTAATGGTGGTCGCGTATTAGTGGTTGATGATAATGARGCCAGTAGAGAAATTATTGARCGGCAGYTGASYGCMCAAGGTTTTGAKGCAAAAGTGSTKACKAGTGCCAATGAAGCRCTKACATGCYTACARSRRGGKMRSSTTTTYGACATTATTCTKTTGGATTGGAAAATGCCWGRAATGGATGGTGTYGAAGCYTTACATRARATGATTGARTTGAARYTRCCKAAYCCWCCSGTTGTKATTATGGCYACAGCYTATGACWSWAGCGATCTTGAGTACAAACTGACACAAGAGTCGTTATCGGTAGATAGTATATTAACCAAACCCTTCAGTTCGTCAACATTATGGAATTCAATTCATCAAGTGTTGGGCGGCGGGGTATTAAGGAAAGAAGAGGTCAAGCCTGAAGAGAACACCATATTAGAGGGCATCCATCTCTTATTAGTAGAAGATAACTTAATTAATCAAGAGTTAGCGATAGCATTGCTGAAAAGAAAGCACATTACTGTCGACTTAGCTGAAAATGGTCAGGAAGCACTGGACTTGATGGCTAACAATAGTTATGACGGTATTTTGATGGATTGCCAAATGCCGGTGATGGATGGTTATGAGGCCACCACCAAAATTAGAGCGTTATATGGTTATGAACTACCCATTATCGCCATGACCGCTAATGTGATGAAAACGGATATTGAACATGCGCTAGAAGTGGGCATGGATGACTACATTGCTAAACCAATACACGTAAAAACGATGATGAAGACATTAACTAAATGGATTTCTCAGGCGTCTATCGAATGTGAAGAGGATAAAAGTATAAAAATAAGTAGTCAGTCCGCAGTACATTTCGACGAACAGGCTGGATTAGCGATGATGGCAGGCGATAAGGCTTTATATTATCGATTATTAAACCGGTTTAAAGAGAACTTTACTACCTCAATTGAACGGCTAAGCGTAATGCTAGATGAGAAAAATCTAGAAGAAGCAACCCGTTTAGCGCATACGATTAAAGGAACCGCAGCGAATATTGGCTCAGTTAAACTACACCTTATAGCGGATGAATTAGAAATACATTGCCATGCAGCTGAGATTGAAAAAGCACAGGGCTTATTAGTAGATGCTCAATCGTTATTAGATAATTTGTTAGCGGCTATAGATGAATTATTAGTGCAATATAAGCAAATGGAAGGGGATGATAAGCCTCCGGTTCAAACAAGCCTAGGACTCGAGCAGAAAGCAGAATTGATAAGAACATTACGAGAAGACTTAGAGGCGTATGATGCTAAATCAGAGCAGTCATTTGATGCTTTGAATAAAATCGGTATGCCGGGTGAAGAAAAGGTGGCATTGGAGAGGGTGGGACAAGCCATCAAAAAATATGATTTTGAACAGGCTTTAGTTGAATTAAATAAAGGGTTTAATAAATAATGTTTTTTAGATAGGGCGAACTTTTCTTTAAAGTTAATTGAATTGCAGACGCTATTTAAGGGCGTTCACTTCAAATAAATAACACGGAAAGTTATGCTTGAATTTAAAGGAATAGATAATGACCGATAGGCCTCAAACCGTATTAGTGGTAGATGATACTTTAGAAAACATTGATATCCTGACGGGAATATTAGGGCCTCAT
This sequence comes from Gammaproteobacteria bacterium, assembly GCA_002402245.1. Classification (GTDB taxonomy): domain Bacteria; phylum Pseudomonadota; class Gammaproteobacteria; order Nitrosococcales; family Methylophagaceae. The sequence goes on from NVVP01000041.1 coordinate 5,783, forward strand.
TACGCAATTAAAGTGGCTACGAATGGTGCGCTAGCACTTAAAATTGTAGCTAAACAGCAACCCGATATTATTTTACTCGATGTGATGATGCCTGTGATGGATGGTCATGAAGTCTGCCGTCATTTAAAATCTGATTTAAAATCGGCTAATATTCCGGTCATTTTTATTACTGCGATGGCAGATGCTCAAGATGAGCAGATAGGCTTTGATTTAGGTGCTGTGGATTATATTACCAAACCGATCAGGCCTGCGATTGTATTAGCTCGAGTTAAATCTCATCTGGCATTAGCCGATCAAAAACGAGAGTGTGAGTTAATGGTCAATCAAAGAACCCGCGAGCTGGCTGAAAGTCAGAAAGATGCGGTGGTGATGTTGGCTAAAGCGGGCCATTTTAATGATCCTGACACCGGTTCACATATTTGGCGAATGGCAGAATACTCAGCGGTATTAGCACGCGCTGCACAATGGCCAATTGAAAAAGCACAATTGCTAAAGCAAGCAGCCCCCATGCATGACACCGGGAAAATAGGTATTCCAGATTCTATTTTAAAGGCGCCTAGAGCATTAACTGATGAAGAATGGGTGGTTATGCGCTCTCATACTGAGCTAGGCTTTGGGATTTTAGCGGTAAGTGACTCGCCGTTATTTAAATTAGCAGCAGAAATAGCCTTAACACACCATGAAAAATGGGATGGTAGTGGTTATCCTCAAAACTTAAAAGGAGAGGAGATCCCGGAATCTTCTCGCATTGTAATGATTGCTGATGTATTTGATGCTTTAACGATGAAACGGCCTTATAAAGAAGCGTGGCCGGTTGAAAAGGCCTTCGATGAACTACAACAATGTACCGGTACACATTTTGAAAAGCGCTTAGTTGATCTATTTATTTCTGCTCATGATGAAATTGTACAACTCAAACAAAAATGGGATGAACAGGAAGTTACCTAACTTGCTCAGCTAAACTTCATTCAATAATAGGTTAATCATTGATTCTGATTGAGATAGATAACCACCGCCGAATAGATTAAGGTGATTGAGAATATGATAAAGATTATACAGTGTCTTTCTAAGTTTATAGCCGGGGTCTAATGCGTATTCAGCTTGATAAGCCGCATAAAACTTATCACTAAAGCCACCAAATAACTCGGTCATTGCAATATCAGTTTCACGGTCACCGTAATAACAAGCAGGATCAAAAATAACTGGGTTACCTTGTTGATCGCTAGCGGCATTACCTGCCCATAAATCACCATGAAGCAATGATGCCTTTGCACTGTAATTATCAAAAAATAGAGGCACACTCTCTAATAAACGTGCACCTTTGTCTTGTAGTGAGCCATTAAAGCCATTTTTAGCGGCAAAACGAAGTTGTTGACCTAATCGCTGCTGCTGCCAGAATGAAGACCAATGATGAGACTCTGGGTTATGCTGGGCGGTACTACCAATGGTATTGTCACACTGCCAACCAAAGTAGTCTTGAGTATGATGATGAAGTTGGGCTAGTTGAGTACCTAACAATTGATTCGACTTCTGACTTAGGCCGGTTAATTCAATATGTTCGAGTACGATATAACTATAGCCATCTTCAACACCGTGACAAATCACCTCTGGGATACGGATACAGTTAAGCGCCTTCATCTCAGCAAGCCCTAATGCCTCAGCTGCAAACATAGCACTTAAATGAGGTTGATTGAGCTTGATAAAATAGCGATGTTCATTTGTCGATAAGCAATAAGCTTCATTGATACTGCCACCACTGACGGAAGACAGTTGATAATGAGCAAGTGACAAACCCGTTTGTTTTTCGACTTGATTGACAATGCCCTCTATTTTTATCACGCTAAATCCTCACTATTCGATATGATGTAAACATAATTTATAACATGTCTATGGAGAATATAATGCCCGATCAATTTAATGATAAACAAATTGTTGCTCAATATGCGGCCGATTTAGTTGAAAATGGTATGACGGTCGGTTTAGGTACAGGCTCTACGGCAAACTATTTTATTGAGGCATTAGCGAAGAGAAAGCAGCAAGGGCTAGAGGTCACAACCGTATCTAGCTCGATTGTCAGTATGGTTAAGGCACAGTCTTTAGACCTGAATGTAATATCAATTGAACAATTGCAGTCACTTGATCTTTATGTCGATGGTGCAGATGAAGTTACTGATGAGCTCTATTTATTAAAAGGCCGAGGCTCAGACTTAGTAAGAGAGAAGCTACTCGCGACAGCCAGTAAGCAAATGATAGTAATGGTTGATAAGACTAAGCTGGTGGATCGTATTGGTGAGAAGTTTGCCATTCCCATTGAAGTAATGCCTTTTTCATGGCAACTAGCTAAACAAAATATTGAGTTATTAGGGGGAAGTGGCGAGCTACGTGCAAATGCCAGTGGTGATGGTCTAGCGGTTACTTCTCACGGTAGTTTAGTATTGGATATGCAATTTGATGTGGATACGGATATTACTGCATTAGATAAGCAATTAAGTTCAGTACCGGGTGTAGTCGAGCACGGTATTTTTATAGGATTAGCAAGTACAGTACTCATTGCTGAACAAGGTAAGGTTGAGGTTCGGTCTAACAAGTAAGTGATAGAAATACCTATTTACCCAAAGCCATTAACTGGTTTAGGTAAATAGGTAATCAGATGTTAAGGCTAAGGGTGTGGCTTACAGCTGTTCTAAAATAGTTTCAGCTTTTGATACGCCAAACTCACCAGAACCTTCTACACCAATGTAGTTAACAATGCCATTTTCAACAATCATGGCAAAACGGAAGCAGCGAATACCCATACCACCGGCAGTAAGATCACGATCTAAACCCAATGCTTTAGTATATTCAGCACTACCATCCGCCATCATGCGAACTTTACCTGCGATATTATTCTGTTTGCCCCAAGCGGCCATCACAAATGCATCATTAACAGATAAACACCAAATTTCATCAGCACCTTTTGCTTTTAACTGGTCAGCTAATGCCACGTAACCAGGTAAATGTTGTGCTGAACAAAGTGGCGTAAATGCACCCGGAACACCGAAGATAACAACCTTTTTACCTTGAGTTAATTCGGCAATATCCACCGCTTGAGGATTAGTCGGGCAGCCATTTTCAGGATCAAATTCATTACATTCAGTTAATTTACCGGCAGGGAGTGATTGGCCTATTTCGATAGTCATAATTATTCCTTAAATTGAGTGGTCATATTCAAACTGAATAGAGTGTGACAAGCATAGGCTAAAAGACCGTGGATAAACACACTCATTTTGCAGGGACTTTATATCGATGATCAATGCAAACTACCTATTTATTGCATCCATCCTGAATGATAATGATTATGGTAGTGGAGCTAATACAAGTAAATGGTTATGATGAAGACATTAATACAGATTGGGGAAAGATAATGAGTCAAGTAGATACTTTACGTTGGGGAATTCTAGGTGCAGCACGAATCAATGAACGATTATTGCCAGCCATTGTAGCCGCAAAAAATGCACGATTAGTGGCTATTGCGAGTCGCCGTGAAGGTGCAGCAGCAGAAGTGTTAGCTAAACACGCTCCAGATCAAACAGATGTATTAACGCTGAATGATCCTGAGGCTTTGTTAAACAATACTGAGATTGATGCGATTTATTTACCTATGGCGAATGAAGAACATACCGAGTGGGCATTAAAAGCAATTAAACAAGGTAAGCATGTATTAATCGAAAAGCCTATGGCACTCACGGTTGAGGATATTGAAAAGATTGAAGCGGCAGCACAGCAATCTAATGTAATCGTGATGGAAGGCTTTATGTATATCTTCCACCCTCAACATGATGCGGTGCAACAGATAATAGACTCAGGTGCGATTGGTGAAGTACGCACGGTTAGAACTTGTTTTTCATTCCCAATGAAGTCGGCACGTTTATACCGAATTAACCGAAGTGTTGAGCAAGGTGGTGGTGCAATGTGGGATATAGGCCCTTATGCCATTCATACTGCACGTAAATGGTTTAACTCGGAACCTGTTGCAGTAACGGCCATGGCTAATTTTAATGAGCATGGTGCTGATATTAGTCTAAGTGGAATATTAGATTATGCTGATGGTAAATATGCCCAGTTTGATATGAGTTTTGAACGTGCTCGTCGTAGTGAATATGAAATCATCGGTACATTAGGCGGAATTAAATGTAATACCGTTTGGCAAGGTGACGATAGTGCACCTACTATTAGCTGGTGGACAGATGCAGGTGAACAGCATGAGTTAGAACAAGGTATTGCCAATCATTTTATTGAAGAGATTGAACACTTTAGTGATTGTGTATTGAACGGCAAAGCAACAGCATTACCATTGAGTGATGCTAAAGGAAACTGTAGAGCTATTGAAGGCGCACTACAGTCAGCAAAATCAGGTAAGACAGTGACGCTTTAGTATTGAATTAAGCTTTTCTACTCGGCATCAGACTGAAAGCTATTAACAAATAGATCGAGTTTTTCTTGAACCAGTGTATAGGTGCGGTCGATATTAGAGGCAATATCACCGTTTAGCACATCGAGGCCGGATAAAATCTCTCTGGCTTCGCTAAAGCCTTGATCAATACCACCACTAATTATGGCTGTGAAATTAGTTACAGCTTCTTCTTGTGAGAGTTCAGGGTGATTGTTTTGGTAGGCGCTAAAAAAAGCGGTACTCATTGATACAATACGGTCAGCGGTTGCTTCAGGACTGACATCAATACCAGCATCATAGCTAGCTTGAATAGCATTATCACCTAGGGTGCCTTGTAGTGCATCGTTAATACCTTCAAGTGCTGTTTTTAATACCAGCGCTTGAGGGTCACCTAAGGCAGCATTGAATGAAATCGTCGATTCTAAAATGGCGGCATTCAGTTGTTTCTTCGAATCACTTTTTATCTGATAAAAATCAGATACGGAATTGCTGTTCTCATCATTTTTCAGTTTAGAGGAGGATTGTTGAGTGAGGCTCGAGGTGGTTTGAATATCCATTTTATTTTCCTTATCAATACGATAGCTATCAATTATCATATCGGCCAGATAGCAATGGACTTTAATTAATCCAAATTTCTACCCGTCTATTTTTATTTTTACCCGCTTCAGTATCATTAGATGCAACCGGCATTTGTTCTCCAAAACCCTTTATCATCATCGGGAATATTCCTCGTCGCTGTAATTCTTCGGCTATCTTTTGTGCGCGTGTTTGTGAAAGCCCTAAGTTAGCAGAATCACTACCGACACTATCCGAAAACCCTAATAAACTAAGGTGTTTATTAGGATGGTCACTAATGTAGTTTTCCAAACGAATAATATCTCGGCGGGCCTTATTATCTAATGTATTACTACCCGTTCTAAACCTAAAGTTAAGCGATAAGCGCTCTAGGTTTTTAACTGTATTAAGATAAGGTTTTGAGGATGAACTCAGAAGATTCGGTTTTACCGTATATAAATTCTGCGAGATAAACCCAGCTTCTTTAACGATATCTTGGCCATCACTTGAATGGGTAAACTCAATAAAGTCACGCATAAAAAGAGAGGGTGTTGCTGGAGTATAAAAATAGAGTCGGCGAGACAAAGGGTAATCCTCGGTTCCAACGGTAAATAGCGTCGGCAAAATAGACTGTGAATTAGCATCATCGGCCACGGCTAATAACTTAGCGTGACGCACATAAGGTAGGCCAATGAATCCTAACCCACCCGGTGTTGCTGCTACTAAGTCTGATAACTTGCTACTGGATTCATAACGCGTGGCTGAACTACTTAGTTTCTTATGATATTTTTTCAATACTAAGTTTTTAAACGTATCCCATGTGCCCGAATTACCATCACGAGCAAATAAAGACACGGTTAAATCATCGCCACCTAGTTGAGACCAGTTGGTAATGTCACCTGAAAATAAGCCTGCTAACTGTTCAGCATTTAAATTATCAATTGGGTTCGCTTTGTTAACAATAATAGCTAAACCATCTAGACCCAGAATATGCTCACTCATAGGGCGAGTTAAATCACCAAAGCGGTCTTTTAATAAGGCGACTTCTTTAGCTTTAATCTTACGCGAAGACATACCCATATCAGCAATACCTTTATCCWTGYYTCTWARYRAKGWWSTAGRAMMGWRWSSWWKYWKWWMAAWKWTRRWSYMKYCWTKTWRRGRSMRKWARGMTTGGATTGATTTTTCAACTTCACCTGTTGTAATCACCTCAATTGATTGGGCATTGATACTTTTTAGAAAAGTGGTAATGAGAGCAGGCGCTAGACTTTCTCCCACTGTATTTGAACCATGTAGTCGTAAGATAGTATTGTTTTCAATATCGTCAGGACGAGCAGGGATAGCGGCTTGCTGATTATTTGTTAATGAACTGCCCATTTCTTTTTCTTGATGAATAATACTTTCGACTAACTTAGCTATTCTAGCTATTTCACCTTCTTCTGTACTGGCGTTAAAATTATTATTTATTGGCTGTGGTTTAGATAAATTATTACTTAATTCAATAACTGAATTACTGCTGGTGGTTGATGGATTATGGTTTGCATTAAAACCAAAGAAATAAGCCATTAAAGTGATGCTAAATAGAAATAAGGCGAGTACTAGCCATTTGTATGGAGGTGCTTTGGAATCGTTAGACTCTGTATTAGGGATGTAAAGTGGTGCTGCAGAAGCCAGCTCCTCTGCATCAATTTCATGATGAATACCTAATATTATTTCTTGCTCAATGATTCGAGCAGCAAGATCAGCCACTTTAGGATCTTTATCTTTGATTAATTGAGCGAGAATCGTCGCCCGATAGAGAGGATCATCAGTTAACTTATTAAATGAGGTGTGTTTACTCCTTTTCTCTAGATTGTAATGTAGCTTCCATAGCAAATTTCTGAACTTCAACATCTTAGAGGGACTGTTCTCAGACATTTAATTATGGACCTCGATAATTTAGTTGCCAGCATAATACCCAGCCGATATGACAGAATTCTTACAAAACGTATTTTTTTACATATATTTAAAACCTAAATAAAGTAGGGCTAATAAACAAAATAATTAATCAGCACTTGAACTATCAATGACTGGCCCCATATTGTGTTTTCGAACTAGATTTAAAGCCGACGGAGGCATACTTTAATGAGTGTTGATGCACAGAAGGAAACATTAGGTTTCCAAACAGAAGTTTCTCAATTATTGGATCTTATGATTCATTCTTTGTACAGCAACAAAGAAATCTTCATGCGTGAGTTGATTTCAAACGCAGCTGATGCTTCAGATAAACTACGTTTTGCAGCATTATCAAATGATGCTCTTTACGAAGGTGATGCTGAATTAAATATCCGTGTGGCATTTGATAGTGATGCTAAAACAATCACCATTACCGATAACGGTATTGGTATGACTCGCCAAGAAGTGATTGATAATATAGGTACTATTGCTAACTCTGGTACTAAAAAATTCTTTGATAACTTAACTGGCGATGAATCTAAAGATTCTCAATTAATTGGTCAGTTTGGTGTAGGTTTCTATTCTTCTTTTATTGTTGCCGATAAAGTAACCCTAAAAACACGCCGTGCAGGTGAAGCTGCAGACAGTGGTGTGGTGTGGACATCAGAAGGTAAAGGCGACTTTACTATTGAAACAATTGAAAAAGCGACACGTGGTACTGAAATCACTCTACACTTACGTGAAGAGCAAGATGAGTTCTTAAATAGCTGGCGTTTACGTAGCTTAATCACTAAATACTCTGATCACATTAATTTACCGATTTTGATGAAAGCTGAACCTACTCCAGGTGAAGATGGAAAAATTGATGAATCTATTGTGCTTGAAGATGAAACAGTTAACAAAGCAACGGCATTATGGACATTATCAAAAAGTGAAATCAGTGATGATGACTATAAAGAATTCTACAAACAAGTTTCACATGATTATCAAGAACCACTTATGTGGAGCCACAACAAAGTAGAAGGTAAAATTGAATACACCTCACTACTTTATGTACCATCAAAAGCACCGTTTGATTTATGGGATCGTGACAATAGCAAAGGCCTTAAGCTGTATGTTAAACGCGTTTTCATTATGGAAGATGCAGAACAATTAATGCCTCGCTACTTACGTTTCATTCGTGGTGTTGTAGACACTAATGATCTACCGTTGAATGTCTCTCGTGAGATTCTACAAGGCAGCAAAACAATTGATAGCATTCGTACTGCATCAGTTAAAAAAGTATTAAGCGAATTAGCTAAACTAGCTAAGAAAGACGCTGAAAAATATGCAGACTTCTGGAAAGAATTTGGCCAAGTGATCAAAGAAGGCCCAGGCGAAGACTTTGCTAATAAAGAAGCGCTAGCTAAATTGATGCGATTCTCAACTACTAAGACTGATTCAGAACAACAAACAGTATCTTTAGCTGAATACGTTGAACGTATGGTTGAAAAACAAGACAAGATTTACTACATCACTGCTGAAAGCTTTGCAGCGGCTAAAAATAGCCCACATTTAGAAGTCTTCCGTAAGAAAGGCATCGAAGTATTATTATTAACTGATCGTGTTGATGAGTGGATGACTAACTCACTGACTGAGTTTGATGGTAAACAATGGCAGTCTGTTGCTAAAGGTGATTTAGACCTTGGCGAGCTTGAAGATGAAGCTGAAAAAGAAGCACAACAAGAAACAGATAAAAACTTTGAAGACTTAGTTGAACGTGTGAAAAAAAGCTTAGGTGATAGTGTTAAAGATGTACGTATCACACATCGTTTAACAGATTCTCCAGCATGTTTAGTGGCTGATAGTAATGATATGGGTGCTAACCTTGAACGTATGTTGAAAGCAGCTGGGCAAGAAGTCTCTGCGACAAAACCTATTTTCGAATTGAATCCTGAGCATCCAATGGTTGAACGTTTGAAATCTGAGTCTGATGATGCTCGTTTCACTGATTGGACTTCAATTTTATTCGATCAAGCATTATTAGCAGAAGGGGGGCAGTTAGAAGATCCTGCTAGCTATGTTAAACGTTTAAATGAGTTGCTATTAACATTAACTAAATAGTCTCTCTTTATACTGTAAAATGCTGGGTAGACGTGATCTGCCCAGCATTTTTTTTGGACAAAAATAATGACCGATAACAAAATAGAAAACGAATTAGATACCGATAATTTACAGCGATTTATCTTTGATAACAAACCTGTTCGAGGCGAATGGGTTCAGTTAGATAGCAGCTGGAAAGAAGTATTAGTTCGCCGTGAATATCCTGTTGCAATTCAAAAAGTATTAGGCGAAATGATGGCCGCTGCAGCTTTATTAGCTGCAACAATAAAAATTAAAGGTCGTTTAATTTTACAAACTAAATCGAATGGACCTGCAAGTGTTATGATGGTTGAATGTACCAGTAATAACACTTTACGCGCCTTTGCCCAATGGAAAGGTGATGTTGCAGATGATGCCGATTTATTAGCCGTAACAGGTGATGGCACACTGGCTATTACGATTGAAGTGGAAGGTGCAAAACAACCTTATCAAGGCGTGGTCAGTTTAGCCGGCGATTCGATGTCTGGCGTATTAGAAACCTATTTTCAACAGTCAGAACAATTGGCTACTCGAATTTGGTTAGCGGCAGATGATCAGGTTGCTAGCGGTTTATTCTTACAGCAACTACCAAGTGATCAAGACGAGCAAGATGAAGAACATTGGTCTCGTATTAGTCAATTAGCAGCCACAGTGACCACGACAGAGTTATTAACGTTAGATTCAAATACACTGTTACATCGTTTATTTCATGAAGAAGAATGTCGTTTATTAGTTAAAACAGATCTTCGTTTTGCCTGTAGTTGTTCTCGAGATCGCGTAGAAGAAACCATTAAGTTGCTGGGTAAGCAAGATGCTTTTGATTTATTAGAAGAACACGGCAAAATCGAGATTGCCTGTGAGTTTTGTAATGAACATTATCACTTTGATAATGTCGATGTAACTCAGGTTTTTGTCGGTAGTGAAGTAGAGATAAAGACACCTGATTCAGAGACGCAGCATTAGATATTATTCAATTTTTTATTAAGGAGTATGGTTAAAGTATGGCTCATGTAATTATTGTCGGAGCAAGCACAGGTGGATTACCCGCCGCGTATGAAATGCGAGATCTTTTAAGTGATGAACATCAGGTAACAGTAGTATCAAACACACCTGTTTTCCACTTTGTACCCAGTAATCCATGGGTTGCAGTAGGTAGACGACAACGAGAACAAGTGAGCTTTAATGTTGAGCCTTATCTTAATAAGAAAAATATCACCTTTAGCTCTGCCGGTGTCAGTGAAATTAAGCCTGAATCCAATACGCTGGTTTTAGCGGATGGTGAGACACTCAGTTACGATTATCTTATTGTTGCCACGGGTCCTAAACTAGCCTTCGATGAAATTGAAGGCCTAGGCCCAGAAGGTCATACCCAGTCAATTTGTACCCTTGATCATGCCGAAAGTGCCCATCTTGCATGGCAACGGTTTGTTAAAAAACCGGGGCCTATTGTGATCGGTGCGGTACAAGGAGCCTCATGTTATGGCCCTGCCTATGAATTTGCCTTGATCATCAATGATGTTCTACGCAAAGCTAAAATTCGTGATCAAGTACCTATTACCTTTGTTACCTCAGAACCGTATATTGGCCATCTTGGCCTAGGCGGAGTAGGCGATTCAAAAGGCGTACTAGAGTCTGAATTTAGACAAAATGATATTAAATGGATCACTAACGCAAAAGTTACTAAGGTTGAGCAAGGTAACGTTTTTGTCGATGAAGTGAATGATCAAGCTGAAACGATTAAAAGCCATGAACTCGCCTTTGATTACTCAATGTTATTACCAGCGTTTAAAGGTATTGATTGCGTAGCTAACTTAGGTGACGAAGTGGTCAACCCGCGTGGTTTCATTAAAGTGGATGAATTTCAACGTAATCCTAAATACCCAAATATTTATGGTGTTGGCGTATGTATTGCCATTCCTCCTGTTGGCGGCACACCCTTAGCCGTCGGCGTGCCTAAAACAGGTTATATGATTGAAAGCATGGCGCGTGCAGCCGTCGAGAATATTAAAGATGCGATTGCAGGCGAAGAAATAAGTGCTAAAGCGGCATGGAATGCACTATGTTTTGCTGATATGGGTAGTACCGGTGTGGCTTTTGTAGCCAAACCTCAAATACCACCACGTAATACCGTGTGGATGAAGAAAGGCCGTTGGGTACATTGGGCTAAAGTTGGTTTTGAAAAATACTTTATTCATAAAATGAAAAAAGGGTCAGCTGAACCTGCTTTTGAAAAGTTCTTTTTAAAGATAATGGACTTTAATAAACTAAAATAATCATGCAGATTCAGCCGAGATCAATTAAGGTTCACTTGAATGATCTCAGGTATAAAAAGGCAGATTTATTCTGCCTTTTTTATTTTAAAGTTTTAATTTTAGGAATGAGGAGTCCGCTTGAGGATGATGGTGCCAATTGAAACAGGGTTAAGCGCAATAGGATTCAGCGAAGTAGGAGCGTGCAATGCTTAATGTTGTTTATAGCAATGATATGGTGCAGCTTGCCAGCCAACTGTCTGACTCACAACTGGCACAGCCACTACCACCACTCGAAGCTGAAACAATCATTGTGCAAAGTAACGAGCTTGCACGCTGGTTATCGTTATTTTTAGCTACACAGCATGGCGTAGTGAGTCATGTCGATTTCCCTTATCCATCAGCCTATATCTGGACATTAGCCCGAAATGTGCTGCCAAATATCCCCAAACAGTCTCCTTTTTCGACTGATTCTATGGCATGGCGTATTTTTGAATATTTACCTGAATGTCGGCTGTTAACCGGCTTTGAACCGATTGATAGTTATTTAGGCCCACAAGATGACGTGTTAAAACGCTATCATTTAGCTCATCGAATTGCCGATACCTTTGACCAATATTTAATGTATCGCCCTGATTGGATTTTAGCTTGGGAGCAAGGTGAAAAACCACATTGGCAAGCGATGTTATGGCAACATCTAGCCGAAGGGGATGATGCTAAATTACATCGTGCTAATTTATTAGTTACCTTAAAAGACTATCTAAATACCTTAACTCAACGTCCAGCAGAATTACCATCTCGCATTGCTATTTTTGGCTTATCAGCCTTGCCTCCTGTGTATATGGACTTATTTGAATTAATGTCTAAACACTGCGATATCACCTTGTACTTCCTATCACCTAGTGATCAATACTGGGGAGATTTAGTCGATCAAAAAACACAGACTAAACGCCGTTTAGAAGCTGATAATGAAGAAGATGATTATTTCGTTTCAGGCCATCCATTATTGGCTAGCCTAGGCAAACAAGGGCAAGACTTTTTTGAGCAGCTACAAAGTTATCATCATCAGCAAAGCAATTTATTTGTCGCGCCAGAGGCTGATCACGTATTAGCCCAATTACAACGTGATATTTATAGCTTAAATGAACTTGATTCAGCAGAAAGTAAAACCATTATCTCTGAGCAAGATGACTCGATTATGGCTCATTCCTGCCATAGTGCGATGCGTGAAATTGAAGTATTACATGATCAACTTCTAGCTTTATTTGAACGTCATCCTGAGTTATCACCTACCGATATTGTGGTGATGACGCCGGATATTGCAATTTATACGCCATGGATTGATGCTGTATTTTCAAGTTCTAACTCCGTTCACAATATACCCTATGGCATTGCAGATGAAGGCGTGCAAAAACAGAACCCCGTTCTAACGGCTTTTATTCGACTATTAGACTTGCCTCAATCTCGGTTTGAAGTTGAATCTATCATTGGTTTATTAGAGTGTCAGGCGATTCAACAGCGGTTTTCATTTGATGAAGAAGCGGTTGAACTCATTAGACAATGGTTAAGAGAGACTAATACACGCTGGGGCTATTCTAGTGAAGATAAAGCCGAGCTAGGATTGCCTGAAATTGAAGCCAATACATGGCGTGCAGGACTAGATCGCTTATTACTCGGTTATGCCATGCCACTGGCAGCAGAAGGGCAGGAATGGGGACTGTTTGAAGGTAAGTTAGCTTTTGATGGCATTAGTGGTGACCGTGCTGAAGTCATGGCTCAACTCTGTTTATTTATTGATAAATTAGACCGCATACGTTCACGCCTAAAAGCAGTGATGACGCCAATACAATGGCAACGCTCAATTATCAATCTACTGGATGAGTTTTTTTCAGCCAGTGACGAACATGATGAAGCGGAACTCACCGCGATTAGAACCACCTTAAACAAACTAGTTGAAAGCTCAATAACAGCCCATTTTGAACAAAAAATTACCATTGAGTTAGTTAAAGAATGGTTAGAAGGCCACTTAGACTTTAATCAATCACAAACTCGCTTCATGGGCCAAGGAGTTACATTTTGTGGCATGGTGCCCATGCGTAGCATTCCATTTGAAGTAGTCTGTCTTATCGGCATGAACGATGGCAGCTATCCGAGGCGACAACCGGTGGTAGGCTTTGATTTACTATCGACTACGCCCATGAGAAAAGGCGATAGATCGCGTCGAGATGATGATCGATATCTATTTTTAGAAGCGATCTTATCGGCCAAATCCCATTTATATATTAGTTATGTCGGTGCCAGCATTTTTGATAATGCACTTATTCCACCTTCAGTATTGATTAGTGATTTACGTGATGTATTACGTTTAGCGTTTAAATCAAGTAATAGTGACAATGATGATATTTGGCAGCAGGTTCTAACCGAGCATCCTCTACAAGCATTCAGCCAACGCTATTTCAATGCTAGCTCAACTAAGTTATTTAGTTATGTTGAAGCTAACTTGCCGCCTGAGCGTACAGATGATAATCAGATTGACTGGCTTGAAACAGAGTTTCCAGAGGCTGATGAACGACTAAAACAGCTTACTGTCGCCCAGCTAATACAGTTCTTTAAGCAACCAGCACGTTATTGTTTGCAACAACGACTTGGTTTACGGTTAGACAGTGATAGTGAGCAACTTGATTCACGTGAACCGTTTGAATTAACCGGTTTAGATGCTTGGTCATTACGCCAACAATTACTCAATCACAGTCTAGATAAAAAACAATTAGCCGAGGCGTTACCCACAATACAAGCCACAGGTGTATTACCTCAAGGTGCAATGGGCGATAGTGTATTTACTAAACAAGCAGACAAGGTCGACCAGTTTGTAGAGAAGTTATTACCAACCTTGCCGGATGAGTTTTTAAAGCCGGTTAAATTTGAATTACAACTAGGGGAATTTAGCTTAAGTGGCTTTTTAAATACCCTATCTCCTGAAGGTGGCTTTGCCTACACCATGGGAAAAACCAAGGCCAACCACTTGCTGAGTAGTTGGATTAATCACTTAATTTTAAATTGTATTAAGCCTAWAGGTGCTAGCCTTGACAGTCGTTTAATTACTGAAGATGGCGATTATCAATTCAATCCAGTGGCTGAGCCTGAAGCCGTGTTGCAGGAATTATTATCATTCTATTGGCAAGGTCTACACCGAGCATTGCCACTATTACCAAACACCAGCTTTGCCTATGCGAAAGCCAGCTTAAATAATAAGAATACTGACACGGCAATGCAATCAGCATGGCAAGGTAGCCAATTTAGTCAGGCTGAAAAAGATGATCTATATTACCAACAACTGTATGGCAATACCTCACCTCTAAATGATGAATTCGAACAAATCGCACTGGCAATCTATACGCCACTGCATCAACATGTGGAGGGTGGCTTATGAGTTTATTTGATGCCCAAACGGTGGCACTAAAAGGTTTAAACCTGATTGAAGCCAGTGCCGGAACAGGTAAAACCTATACCTTAGCTGAGTTGTATTTACGTCTATTATTAGAACCGAATGAAGTAGGTGTCAGCTTAACCGTTGATCAAATATTGGTGGTGACCTACACCCGAGCAGCCACCGAAGAATTACGCGATAGACTACGACAAAAATTAGTTGATGCCCGAGATGACTTAGCTAAACAGCCAGAAGAGCGAGATAATTTAGCCGCTTTGGTGGATAGCGATGCGATTGAACAAGCCAAGCAGAAACTGAGTTTAGCAATCCAGAGTTTTGATGAAGCAGCGATTTTTACTATTCATGGTTTTTGCCAACGGGTATTAGCTGACTTTGCCTTCGAAAGTGGCTTAAGGTTTGAATTAGAACTGATTGGCGATGATCGTGATTTGTTGCAATCCATGACTGATGACTTTTGGCGTAAACACGTCACCTTAGCCGAGCAAGGTTTTGTTGATTATTTGATTAGCAAACGCCAAACGCCCGAAACCTTATTAAACTCAATTCGTAACTTAGTCGGTAAACCCTATATTGACTGCGTGCCGATTGCTGAGATGAATACGGCTAGTTATGTCGAGCTAGTCGCAACGCAGTTTGAGATGCTTAAAAGGCTATGGCAAAGTGAGCAAGATCAAGTCATTGCTGCACTGAATGATAAAAGCCTGTTAAATGGTAATAAATACCGTAAAGCCAGCGTTGATAAATGGCTGATTAATCTTATGTTGATGATGGAATCAACCGTGCCAACTAGCCTTTTTGATGGTTTTGACCGATTCACTACTGGCAAATTAGAAGCCGCATTGAAAAAAGGCCAAGTGTTACCTGAACTGGAATTTTGGTCAGCCTGTGAGGTGTTTTTAGAACAATATACTTTATTGCAACAAGCTCGAGCCTTGCAACTGCAAGGTTTACGCTTAAGCTTATTACACGACTTACAAAACAATGTAGTCGAGCAAAAAATGCAGCGTCAGGTTCAGTCTTATGATGATTTATTGCTCAACCTTGAACATGCCTTAATGGGCGAACGCGGCGATTGGTTAGTGGCTGAAATACGCCAACAATATCAAGCCGCCTTGATTGATGAGTTTCAAGATACCGATCCTGTTCAATATGCCAGCTTTAGCCGTATTTATGCTGAAAGTGGTTTGCCGACCTTCTTAGTCGGCGATCCTAAACAGGCGATTTATAGTTTTCGTGGTGCAGATATTTTCACCTACTTAACAGCCAAATCACATTCAGAACATCAGCATACTTTAATGACTAATTGGCGGTCTCACCCTGACTTAGTCACCGCGGTGAATAGCTTATTTGAACGTAAATCAAATCCTTTTATTTATCAAGACATCCCCTTTCATGCTGTGGGTGCTGCCCGAGATAAATTTACTGTCTTACAAGTCAGTGAAGGCGAGCAAGCTCCTTTACAAATCATGTGGGCTACATCAAATGGTAAGCCTCATAGCAAGAAAGCCCTTACGGTAATTTCAGCCACCATCACTGCCAATGAAATCGCACGATTATTAAACCTAGCCAGCACTGATGATGCAGTATTAGTCGATGAAAAAAGTGGCAATAAAAAGCCATTAACAGGCGGTAATATTGCCGTATTAGTGCGTAATCATCGTCAAGGTAGTGCAATACAACAAGCCCTGCAACAACGTGGCATTAACAGTGTGCGTCAAGGTACGGATAATGTGTTTAGCTCTGATGAGTCGCATATGTTATTACGCATTTTATTAGCGGTTGAAGAGCCTAATAATGAAGCACGAGTAAGTGCGGCATTGGCTACCCGACTATGGGGTATGACGGCGAATGAGCTATATGAATTACAACAAAATGAACAGGCATGGCATGCTCAGTTAGATGTGTTTGTAAGCCTGCATCAGCTTTGGTTAAAACAAGGCTTTATGTCCTTATTTAGACGTTTATTAACCACCACATCAGCACAACAACGCTTATTAGCCGCTGAAAATGGTGATCGCCAACTGACTAATCTATTGCATCTATCTGAGCTTATTCAAGATTACTGCCGCCAAAAAAATGCAGGCATAGAAGCAGTATTAATCTGGTTAAGCCAACATATTGAATCAATTGAAGCCAATGATGAATCAGCCCAATTACGTTTAGAAAGTGATGAGCAGTTAGTTAAAATTATCACCATTCATAAGAGCAAAGGTTTGGAATACCCCATCGTATTTTGTCCATTCTTATGGGATGCCAATTTACGCTCGGCAAAAAATGAAGTATTAACCTTTCATGATGAAGAGAAAAACTGTGCCGCGTTTGCAGAGCCTACATTAAGCCAAGTGTCGGCCTCAGTTCAATTAGAAGAACAGGCCGAAGACTTACGCTTGCTCTATGTAGCCTTAACCCGAGCTAAAGAACGTTGTGTCATTGTCTGGGGCGCGGCCAAATATCAGCAAGGTTCACATGTTAGTGATGCAGCCTTATTTAGCCTATTTCATCCTAGCCTTGATGAGGTTAAAGCAGATGACATGATGGCCGACTTAGTCTCGATGGCCGAGCAAAGTGAAATAGCCGTGATACGTTACGCGAGTGAAGAGCTGCCTGTTATCTCATATCAGTCTGACCATACAAAAAGCAATATATTGCTAGCCCGAACATTTAAAGGCCGAATCCAATCACCATGGCGAATGAGCAGCTTTAGTGCCTTAGCCCATGGCCATGATGCCGAATTACCTGATTATGATCGCCAACATACCGAATTGGTCGCAGCGCCCGTAGTTCAAGCCAAACCTGCATTAGACCGCTTTTCATTCCCTCGTGGTGCACAAGCAGGCACCTGCTTACATGCCCTATTTGAAGATTGGGATTTTGCTAGCGACGATGAAGCTGCAATGGAAAAACTCGTCTCACAAACCTTATTAAAATATGGCTTTGATGATAAATGGACTACCGTGGCCTGCCAGTGGTTGAATGATGTATTAGCCACACCATTAGATGAGTCTGGCCTGAGTTTGTCTCAAATAAAACTCGAACACCGCCTTGATGAATTGGAATTCTATTTCCCCATCGCTCACCTCTTCTTCAAGCCTGCGAGTAAGGCAGGCTTCACCAACCTCCCCTTCAACTTAGCTTCAAAAAACGCGTGTAGAGGGAATATAAATGCGGCAACACTTGCGTTAATCAAGAGCTTCAATCCTGGAGCTCCACCGGTCCAGGTGTCCACGTAGGGATCTCCGAGTACCAATAGAAATTCAAAGAGGATAAGGAATGAGAAAAAGATAAGCCCTTCAGCTACTTTAATGGGCAGTGATAATTTA
>NVVP01000042.1 GCA_002402245.1 Gammaproteobacteria bacterium
ACTTCCTTACGTAAATATCACCAGTCCTTAATTGGCTTAAGTTTATAGGAGCTCCATTAGCGTATGTAGTACTATTTAGACTGTTGGTATTGGCTATACCAGTAATTAAAATATTAGGCCTAAAAATAGAAACCAAACTTGACGAGTCTAAATAAACAGAGCTTTGGGATGGACTAAGAATTTCAGTATAATATTTTCCTGAGATTGTTGCCTGACAACCAACTTCGGAATATATTTTGAAAGCATTAATTCCAATATTTAAATTAATGATATTAAAAGAATAGGTGTTGTTTCCTATGTTTGTTGGGGTAGATAGGCTATTGTCATGACCGATAAAATTATAGCCAGCAGGTAATTTTATATTTACAGTGTGTGAGTTAGAAGCTGCCCCTAAATTTACTACAGAAACAATTAATGTGTCACTTTCGCAAATAGAGATATTATTATTTACTACAATTGTATCTCGAATAATATTGGCTTGAATTATAAATAGTATGGAGCAATTAAGTAGAAAAGTAATAATATATTTCATATAGCTAACAAAGTTAGATAGTATTCTAGGTTAGAAAGGAAATGAAAGAATAAGCAGAAAGTCGTTTATTAATAGTAATGATTTATTTTTATTGTTAGCTTTGCGGTTTTACTCATTTTCTTATATAATTCCGTCGATTATGCAACAGAAATTACCTATAGAAATAGATCCATTTAGATTGGCAAAGAGTGGTTTAGAACTTGAAGGGAGCTTAGCGCTACCATCAATGCCTCGATTGTCCGGCTTACTCCTAGAGAACACGGGAGAGGTCAGCATCAAAATGAATTTTGACACAGATGTGCTTGGAACACCGATGATGCAAGGTGTGTTTACAGCGCCTGTTTCTTTGATGTGTGAGCGGTGTTCAATGCCGATGACATATGATTTGAAAGTAGAGTGTTTATTAGGCTTAATTAAAATTGAAACTCAGGTAGAAGGATTAGCTGAGCAATATGAACCATGGATTATCGAAGGTGATGACCCGATTAGATTAAGTGCAGTGGTTGAAGATGAGTTGATTTTAGCTCTTCCTCTTATCCCCAAACATGCACATGCCTGTTTACCAAAAGAAGCATGGTCATCAGGTGAAGAAATAGAAGAAAGTGAAAGTGAAGAGAAAGTGTCGCCTTTTGCAGTATTGGCCGCGTTAAAAAAAGATTAATGAAACGTTAGCGTTTCTCGTTAAAAGTAGTATTTATTTAGGTTAGGAGTTTTACCAATGGCAGTTCAAAAGAGTAAGAAAAGTCCGTCACGTCGTGGCATGCGCCGTTCACATGATGCACTTACATCAGAAACATTATCAGTTGATTCAACATCAGGTGAATTACATTTACGTCACAACGTAACAGAAGAAGGTTACTACCGTGGCCGTAAAGTTATTGCTGATAAAAGCGAATAAGGCTTAATCAATTGAGTTTAACTATCTCTATTGATGCAATGGGCGGGGATCATGGACCTAAGGTTGTGATCCCCGCTGCTATTTCAGCATTTAGAAAATACCCTGATGTCACGTTTATTTTAGTAGGCAATAAAGAGGTTCTTTATCCGCTACTAGAACAACAAGGCCTGCAGGATGAAGAGCGTTTAGTTATTCATCATGCATCTCAATCGGTTGCAATGGATGAGTCTCCTGCATCAGCGCTACGAGGAAAAAAAGATTCTTCAATGCGTGTGGCAATAAACTTGGTTAAACAAGGTGTTGCTTCAGCATGTGTAAGTGCTGGTAATACAGGTGCTTTAATGGCAACGGCTCGGTTTGTATTAAAAACATTACCAGGTATTGAACGTCCAGCTATTGTATCAGCCTTGCCAACCGTTAAAGGTCATACCTATGTGCTTGATCTCGGTGCCAATATTGATTCAAGTGCTGAGCATTTGGTTCAGTTCGCTATTATGGGCTCGGTATTAGCTGAATTAGTCGATGGCAAAGTAAACCCGACAGTGGGGCTATTGAATATTGGCGAAGAAGAAATAAAAGGTAATGAGCGAGTTAAAGAAGCCGCTCGATTACTGAGAGAAACGGATTTGAATTATGCCGGTTTTGTTGAAGGTGACGGCTTATATCGTGGCGAAGTTGATGTGTTAGTGTGCGACGGCTTTGTCGGTAATATTGCGTTGAAGGCGAGTGAAGGGGTGATTCATATGATTCGCCATTTCTTACGTGAATCATTTGGGCGTAATATATTCACTAAATTTGCCGCTTTAATTGCTTCACCTGTGTTGAAACACTTTGCTAGTGAGCTTGATCCTCGCGCCTACAATGGAGCTAACTTTATTGGGCTGCAAGGTATTGTAATTAAAAGTCATGGTGGTACCGATGCCATTGGGTTTGAAAATGCAATAAAAATAGCCATTCTTGAAGCTGAACATGATATTCCGAGCAAAATAAGCAAACATTTAGAATCATTACTTGAAGATGGGCAGGTTGCGTGATCCACTCGAAAATAATTGGAACAGGTAGTTACTTACCTAAAAAAATACTGACGAACCATGACCTAGAAAGTATGGTAGAAACAAGTGATCAATGGATTTTTGATCGCACAGGCATTAAAGAACGTCATATTGTTGCAGAAGATGAAAGCACAACAGATTTAGCCTACCATGCAGCTGTTAATGCAATTGAAGCCGCAGGTATTGAAAATAGTGATGTTGATTTAATTATCATCGCGACCACCACACCAACACAAACATTCCCTAGTACTGCATCACTTGTTCAGCATAAGTTGAACATTAGTGGTTGCCCGGCATTTGATATACAAGCTGTGTGTACTGGGTTTGTTTATGCCTTAACGATTGCAGATAAATTTATTAAATCAGGTTCAGTTAAAAATGCATTGGTTATTGGTGCTGAATCCTTATCACGCATCGTAGATTGGACTGACAGAAATACCTGTGTTTTATTCGGTGATGGTGCTGGCGCAGTGGTATTACAAGCTTCAGAACAACAAGGTATTTTATCGACCCATATCCATTGTGATGGTCAATATAGTGAATTGTTACAAGTGCCTAGTGGCCCTGGTGGTCCTCTAGATGTAGATAGTAACTATATTGAAATGAAAGGCAATGATGTATTCAAAGTAGCAGTACGTACTTTAAGTAATATTGTTGATGAAACATTAGTGGCCAATGGTTTAGAAAAACGAGATATTGATTGGTTAATTCCACATCAAGCTAACATCCGCATTATTAGTGCAACAGCACGAAAACTAGATATGCCAATGGATAAAGTAGTAGTGACGGTTGCTGAGCATGGTAATACATCGGCAGCATCAATTCCTCTTGCTTTAGATACTGCTGTCCGCGACGGTCGTATTAAACGTGGCGAAACATTATTATTAGAAGCATTCGGTGGTGGTTTTACCTGGGGCTCAGCATTAATTAAATATTAATGCCCCAAGCAAGATGCCATGTTGTAATCTACAACATTAAAGTAATGATTCTCTTCCCGTTAATGAAGGAGCACTCTTAAATGAGTTTAGCATTTGTATTCCCTGGTCAAGGCTCGCAATCTGTAGGTATGCTGACTGAGTTAGCATCACAGTTCCCCCAAGTTGAAGCTACTTTTGCAGAGGCATCTGCTGTTTTAGATTATGACTTATGGGCTTTAGTGACTAATGGTCCTGTTGAATCACTGAATCAAACAGATAAAACGCAACCTGCAATGCTAGCTGCAGGTATCGCTGTATGGCGTTGCTGGCAAGTAAACTCTGACATTAAACCTGATTTTTTTGCCGGCCACAGTTTAGGTGAATATAGTGCCTTAGTAGCAGCAGGCTCATTGAGCTTTACTGATGCTATCAAATTAGTAGAACTACGCGGTCAATTTATGCAACAAGCAGTCCCTGTTGGTGAAGGTGCGATGGCTGCTATTCTTGGTTTAGATGATGATGCGGTTAAAGCCGTATGCAACGAAGCTTCTGCAAAAGGTGTAGCTGAAGCTGTTAACTTTAACTCGCCTGGCCAAGTGGTTATTGCCGGAAGTAGCGAAGCTATTAATGTAGCCATTGAACTGGCTAAAGAAAAGGGTGCTAAACGAGCCTTACTTCTTCCTGTTAGCGTACCGTCTCATTGTGCATTGATGCAGCCTGCTGCGGAACAGTTGAAACAAGAATTAGATAATATTGCCACTCGCCAGCCAGCATTACCTGTTATTCATAATGTGACTGTTGCTATTTCTGATAGTGACAGTGATATAAAATCATTATTGGTTAAACAACTTTCCAACCCTGTTCGTTGGGTCGAAACGATTGAGTATTTTGCTGCACAAGGTGTTGATACCTTAATTGAATGTGGCCCTGGTAAGGTCTTAGCTGGCTTAACTAAGCGAATTGATAAATCAATTACTGCATTTCCTGTATTTGATTCGGCAACATTAGAAAAAGCACAATTAGTATTAGGAGAAAAATAATGAGCTTAGAAGGTAAAATTGCACTAGTTACAGGTGCGACTCGCGGTATTGGTCGTGCTATTGCATTGAGTTTAGCGGCACAAGGTGCCATAGTTATTGGTACAGCCACCTCAGAAAATGGTGCACAAACAATCAGTGACTTTTTAACAGAAGCTAATGCTAAAGGAACTGGCTTAGTACTTAATGTCACCGATGCGGATTCAATTGAAGCGGTTGTTAGTGAAATTGAAGCAAGTTTTGGCGCACCCAGCATATTAGTTAATAATGCTGGTATCACCCGCGATAATTTATTGATGCGAATGAAAGATGATGAGTGGAATGACATCATTGAAACTAACTTGACGCCTATTTTTAAATTGAGTAAACGCTGTTTACGCGCAATGACTAAAGCACGTTGGGGCCGAATTATTACTATTACTTCTGTTGTGGGCGTAATGGGTAATGCAGGTCAAACAAATTATGCCGCTGCTAAGGCAGGTGTAATTGGTTTTAGTAAATCATTAGCGCGTGAGGTTGGCTCACGAGGTATCACTGTAAATACAGTGGCGCCAGGGTTTATTGATACAGACATGACTAGCTCGTTATCTGATGATCATAAAACGGCATTATTGACTAATGTGCCCGTTAAACGCTTAGGTGAACCAGAAGAGATTGCTGCTGCAGTGACGTTCTTAGCAGGTGAGTCTGCTGCTTATATTACAGGTGAAACACTGAATGTTAATGGCGGCATGAATATGAGTTAATCAGTATCTTTTACTATTAACTACTTAAAGGTGAAAGTAAGTGGTTTAAAATATATAACTACAAACTGCGCTTTCTTCACTTTTTTGGCTAGTTGATAATAAAAAATACTCAGAGAAAAATTGTATAAATAGTAGCTAACAGCTTGAAAAACTAGCTATTCTACTGCTTAGAGAGAGCCTTTGTTTGTGTTTTGGCTTGTCTCTAAAGTGTGTGCATTATAGAATGCCCGCACGTTTTGTGTATTTAACTAAGGAAACATACGTTATGAGTGATATCGAAGCTCGAGTAAAAGATATTGTTGTTGAACAATTGGGTGTTAACGCAGATGAAGTAACCGCTGATGCGTCATTTATTGATGATTTAGGTGCTGATTCATTAGACACTGTTGAATTAGTCATGGCACTTGAAGAAGAATTTGAATGTGAAATCCCAGATGAAAATGCTGAGAAAATCACTACAGTTAAAGAAGCCGTTAATTACATTAATTCTGTTCAGTCTTAATAGTAATAACTGCTAATCATAGCCGCCTAGATGTGTTCAATCACGCTAGGCGGCTGTGTTGTTTTAAGCATATGAAAAAAGGGAATAATGATGTCTAAACGACGTGTTGTGATAACTGGCCTCGGCGCTGTAACACCTGTTGGTTTAAATGTTAAAGATAGCTGGGAAAATATTTTAGCGGGCAAGAGTGGTATTGCACCTCTAACAGTATTTGATGTTTCTGCATTTAGTACTCGCTTTGGCGGCAGTATTAAAGACTTTGATATCACCACTATTATTCCTCGAAAAGATGCTAAAAAAATGGATAAATTTATTCATTACGGTATTGCCGCAGGTAAAGAAGCGATTGAAGATTCTGGTATTGAGATTACAGACGAAAATGCACACCGAATTGGTGTTGCTATTGGCGCTGGAATAGGTGGTTTACCGGGTATTGAAGCGGGCTATGATTCGTATCTAAAAGGCGGCCCACGAAAAATCTCTCCTTTCTTCGTGCCGAGTAATATTATTAATATGATTTCAGGCAATTTATCTATTTTATTTGGCTTGAAAGGGCCTAATATTGCGATTGCTACTGCATGTTCTAGCGGCACACATAATATTTCATCTGCAGGCCGTATGATTCAATATGGTGATGCTGATGTGATGATTGCAGGTGGTGCAGAAATGTCTACTTCAAAAACAGGCTTAGGTGGTTTTGCTGCGGCCCGTGCATTATCAAGTAGAAATGATGACCCAGAAGCGGCTAGTCGTCCATGGGATAAAGACCGAGATGGTTTTGTTTTAGGCGATGGTGCCGGGGTGATTGTTTTAGAAGAGTATGAACATGCGGTTAAACGTGGTGCAACGATCTATGCCGAGTTAGCAGGTTCAGGCATGAGTAGTGATGCTTATCATATGACGTCACCTTCTATTGGTGGTGAAGGTGCGGCACGTTGCATGAAAAATGCAATGGACGATGCAGGTTTATCAGCGGATAAAGTAGATTATGTTAATGCGCATGGTACCTCAACACCAGCAGGTGATGCGGGTGAAACACAAGCGATTAAAGCTGCATTTGGTGCTGCTGCTGATACACTTGCAGTAAGTTCAACTAAATCGATGATTGGACATTTACTCGGTGCTGCCGGTGGTGTTGAAGCTGTATTTAGTATTTTAGCAATCAGAGACCAAGTGGCTCCGCCTACTATTAATCTAGATAATCCAGATCCTGAATGTGACTTAGATTTTGTTCCTCATACCGCGAGACAAATGTCGATTGATGTTGCCATGTCCAACTCATTTGGCTTTGGTGGTACCAATGGCACGGTTATATTTAAGAAATTAACCTAGTCTTAGCCAAACAAGATGATTCTAATTAATGGTAAAACTGACGATAGAATCAATATTGCAGATCGTGGATTACAATATGGCGATGGTGTCTTTGAGACTTTAGCGTATCGTAATGGCGATATTGAATTACTTGAAGCGCATTTATCGCGGCTTGTATTAGGGTGTGAACGGTTAAAAATCTCCTTCTCAGATTTAGCTTTATTACGGGCTGAATTAAATCAGTTAGGTGAAAGTCTTACATCTGATACCGTTATTAAAATTATAGTGACACGAGGAAGAGGTGGACGAGGCTATTTTGCCGATAGCAATAGTCAAGCAACACGTATTATTTCAACGCATCCTTATCCTCAATACCCTGAAGCTTATAAGCTGGGCGTGACAGTACGCTTATGTCATCATCGTTTAGCTGATAATCCTACCTTAGCTGGAATTAAACATTTAAACCGCTTAGATCAAGTCTTAGCCCGAAATGAATGGGATTCTACTGAGATTGCTGAAGGGCTAATGTTTGATCAGACTGATAATCTGATTGAAGGCACTATGACCAATCTCTTTATAGTGAAGTCTGAACAGTTAATCACACCTTCATTAACTCAATCTGGCGTCAAAGGTGTGATGCGAGACAATCTGATCCAGTTAGCTGAAAAAAATGGCTTAACGGTACAAGAGTTAAAAATACAAAAGCGGGACCTGGTCGATGCAGATGAAGTATTGGTATGTAATAGTATTAATGGTATTTGGCCAGTAGTGAGTATTGTCGAAATTGATAAACGCTATGCTTATGGTCCCGTGACACAACAATTACAACACTGGCTGGAAGACTCGAATAAATAAAATGAGAATAATTATAAAAATAGTAGTAGCGATAAGCTTAATTTTTATAGGATTAATGGCGTGGGTTAATTATGAATATAATCGCTTTATTTCCACCCCTTTGAATATTCCTGAACAAGGCTATAATTACCTTGTAAAACCCGGCAGTAATTTACAGTCTATTAGTACTGACTTAACGGAGGCAGGATTATCTTCTTTTCACGATAAATACTTACCTCTTTATGGCCGCTTAAAAAACAAATCACATTTAATTAAAGCGGGTGAGTATAAATTAGAAGCCAATACGACCTTGCCACAATTATTGGAACAGTTGATTGAAGGCAAGGTAATTCAATATTCATTTACGATTGTAGAAGGCATGACTTCACAGCAGTTAATTGATTCTATTATTGCCAATAAGTCGTTTACTAGAACATTGGATAAAACATCACTAAAACAAGTGATGCTTGCAATAGGGTTAGAAAATAAACATGGTGAAGGTGAATTTCAACCTGAGACCTATTATTTTTCTGCTGGAACCACAGATAAATCGATGTTACTTCGGGCCCATAAAGCAATGAGTAAAACGCTTGAGCAGGCTTGGAATAATAAAGCAGAAGGCCTGCCTTATAAAACACCTTATGAAGCATTGATTATGGCATCTATCATTGAAAAAGAAAGTGGTATTGCTGAAGAACGTCCGCAAATTGCGGGTGTTTTTGTACGACGACTTAAAATAGGTATGCGTTTACAGACTGATCCTACCGTTATTTATGGGATGGGGGATAGCTATAATGGCAATATCCGCCGCAAGGATTTAAGGACTGATACTATTTACAATACTTATACTCGCTTTGGATTGCCGCCAACACCTATTGCATTACCAAGTAAAGAAGCTATTGAGGCTGCATTACACCCTTTAGCGGGTAAAAGTCTTTATTTTGTAGCGACAGGAAAAGAAGGTCGCCATCAGTTCTCAAATACATTAACTGCACATAATAAAGCAGTTAGAAAATATCAGTTGAAGAGATAATGACAGTTAAATTTATTAGTATTGAAGGTATTGAAGGCGCTGGCAAGTCGACACAACTGGCCTTTATCCAGAAGTTCTTAGCAGAACAGGGTAAACAGCTTACGGTTACTCGTGAACCAGGCGGGACGGCATTAGGTGAACAAATACGTAGTTTATTATTAGCACCAAGTGATGAAGCTATGGCGGTTAATACAGAGTTACTACTTATGTTTGCTGCACGCGCAGAGCATGTAGAAAAGGTGATAAACCCCGCTCTTGCACGTGGAGAATGGGTGATTTCTGATCGTTTTACCGATGCGACCTTTGCTTACCAAGGCGGTGGGCGAGATATTAATCAACAACGCATTACGGCATTAGCTGAGTGGACATTAAAAGGCTTAAAGCCTGACCTCACCTTATTATTTGATCTACCCGTCGAGTTAGGTCAACAACGCGTATTGAGCCGGAATCAAGGCATTGATCGCTTTGAACAAGAAAAAGTCGATTTCTTTGAAAAAGTGAGAGCTTGCTACTTAGCACGAGCAAAAGCAGAACCGGAACGTATTAAGGTGATCGATGCGAGTCAGTCAATAGCTGATATTGAAGTACAGTTAAGCAAAATATTACTTAGCTTATTGTAATGTTATATCCATGGCAGACCGCACAGTGGCAATCATTTAGCCTGCAAAAAGAGCTGCAACGAATCCCTCATGCCATTTGTCTGACTGGCACAGTAGGCGTTGGAAAGTCTGACTTTGCTTCTCATATGATTGCATCCATTTTATGTCAACAGACGCAGGCTGAGGCATGCGGCCGCTGCCATAGCTGTCAACTTTTTGCTGCGGGCAATCATCCAGATCATACTTGGCTTGAGCCTGAAGAAGAAGGCAAGCAAATTAAGATTGAACAAATCAGGAAGTTGAAAAGTAAACAAGAGTTGACACCCACGGTATCCAAATGGAAAACGGTGGTGATTAATCCGGCTGATAAGATGAATATCAATGCTTCTAATAGTTTATTAAAACTATTAGAAGAGCCACAAGAAAATACATTACTGATATTGATTACCGCTAAAGCGGATCGGCTGCCTATTACTATTTTGAGTCGGTGCCAACATATGATTATTCCGACGCCAGATAAAGCTGTTGCAACACACTGGTTACAAGAAAAAGGCTGTGAAGTAGAAAAAATACCTTCACTATTAACACTAGCTAAAGGTGGACCTTTAAGAGCGCTGTCTTTATTAGAAACGGATGTACTTGAACAGGTGGACCAGCTCTCACAAGACTTTGACTTACTATTAAGAAGACAGGCAAATCCGGTTGAGTTAGCCAAGCGATGGCAGCAATATGACTTGTTAATGAGTTTTAACTTTTTACAGAATAATATCAAAGATCGTTTGCAGGCTTTGCAGTTAAAACCCAATGATAAGCTTGCAAAGCGTTACTGGTATATTTACGATTGCATCCTATCGGCAATAAAGTTAACATCATCTTCAAATAACGTTAACAAGATATTGTTAATAGAACAGTTTATGGTTTCAGTTATGGACAAAAACTGGAATAATAGTGGCATTGTTCACTAACACGCAAAATGATAAGGCTAAAATAAATGGCGATGAACCCAAAGCAAGGTATTTTATCTCTCAAAATCAGTGATGAGAATATGCTTTATCACGCTTATATGCCTTTTTTACAAAATGGTGGGATTTTTATTCCGACCAATAAAATTTATACCTTGGGTGATGAGGTTTTCATTCTATTAACCTTGATGAAAGAAGCTGAAAGAATTCCGGTTGCGGGCCATATTGTGTGGATCACACCTAAAGGTGCACAGGGTAATCAGGCCGCCGGCGTGGGTGTTCATTTTAGTAATGATGAAGATGGTTCAGCATTGATGGTTAAAAATAAAATTGAAACCTATTTAGCCGGTAGACTTAAGTCTGAAAAACCCACTCACACTATGTAGTCAGCTAGTACTAGTTTAGACTTTCATTTTCCCTAAAAAAACAAGACACACAGATTATGTTTATTGATTCGCATTGCCACCTTAATTTATTAGCCGAAGAAGAGGGCGGTATTGATGCTGTCATTGAGCAAGCAAAAGAAAATCTAGTTGACCATATTTTATGTATAGCGATTGATAAAGCCAGTTGTCATGAAGTAATTTCAATTGCCGAAAGTTATCCTGATATTACTGCGAGTGTAGGCATTCATCCTAATGTCGAACCGGAGGAAAACTTTACCCTTGATGAATTGGTCACTTTAGCCCAGCATGACAAAGTTATCGCTATTGGTGAAACAGGCTTAGACTACTTTCGCAGTGAAGGTGATTTAGAATGGCAACGTGATCGATTTAGAATACATATTGAAGCCGGCAAGAAGCTTAAAAAACCATTAATTATTCATACGCGTGAAGCACGTGATGACACGATGGATATTCTTGAGCAAGAAAATGCTGAAGCGGCAGGTGGCATTATTCATTGTTTTACTGAAAACTGGCAAACGGCACAACGTGCATTGGATATTGGTTTTTATATATCATTATCCGGAATTGTCACGTTTAAAAATGCAGTTGAACTGCAAGACGTGGCTAAAAAATTACCTTTAGATCGAATCCTTATCGAAACGGATGCGCCTTACTTAGCACCTGTACCTCATCGTGGAAAAACTAACAAACCTGCTTTTGTTAAACATGTGGCTGAATTTTTAGCTGAATTACGGGGTGATACGGTAGAAAATATTGCCGAGGCTACTAGCGCTAATTTTAGACGTTTATTTGGCAATAGCTAATGGTCTTTAAGAAATTATTACTACTTTGTTTTATTCTATTATCTATCAGTGCTTGTTCATCAGAAGCTGATATTCAACTTAAGCCCTTAGCAACCGATGCGGTTATTCTTGCTTTTGGCGATAGTCTTACATTTGGTATCGGTGCCAATAGCCAAACGGAGAGTTATCCGACTATTTTGGCCGAGCTAACAGGAAGGCAGGTAATTAACAGCGGTTTACCGGGGGAAATTAGTCAGCATGGACTGATTCGACTAGCTGAAGAGTTAGAAGAAACTAAACCTGATTTAGTTATTTTGTGTCATGGAGGTAATGATTTAATTCGTAAGTTATCTCAAGTAGAGCTGAAGTCTAATTTAGAAAGTATGGTGAGTTTGATTAAGCAATCGGGTGCTGAGGTTGTATTGGTAGCGGTGCCTAACTTTAGTTTGATGCTGAAAGTACCGCCACTGTATTCTGAAGTAGCAATGAGTTTACAGAGTCCTATTGATAACAAAACCTTGGCATTAATTGAGTCCAAACGTCAGTTTAAATCAGATACAGTTCATCCGAATGCGCTAGGTTATAAGTTATTAGCAACAGAGATTCACCAGTTATTACAAGCATCGGGTGCTTTATAATTTAGCGAGTTGCTTTTGATGTTGTTCAACCATTTCAATCACTAAAATATCACATGAACCACAGCCAGTACATGCGCCGGTTGCATCTGATATTTCATCTAAACTAGTGGCGCCATTATCAAGTAGTAGCTGTACCTTTTGGTAACTCGTACCTGTGCAGTCACAGATGATGTCATCTTTTTCTTGTTCTATCATAATGCCGTTTAAACTATAAAAAAATTAAGCCGAATTATATAGTAAGTGAGTGTTTAGGAATATAGGGCTTCAATTAGCTGTTGATGTTGCTTTATGACTTTAGCCCGTTTTACTTTTAATGTGGCGGTCATTAGGTCATTTTCAACTGTCCAAGGCTCAAGGCTAAGGTTTACCCGACGGATGCGTGCATAAGCAGGGAAATCATGTAACTGAGCACGTAGACGGTGAATAATATCGCTATGTAATTCTTTGTTATTCAGGCTTTCAGGGGCAAAGGCATCAAGCTGGTGCGATTTAGCTAAATTAAACCAATGTTCTGAGTTGAGCACTAATAATGCTGAAAGAAAAGACTCACCTTCACCAATAACCAAGACTTGTTCAAAAATATCATCCATCAAAATGGTAGATTCAATATCACTTGGCGGTACTTTCTCACCATTACTGAGGATTAAAATATCTTTAATACGCCCGGTAATATGAATATGGCCATTTTGATCTATGCGAGCCTGATCCCCAGTATGAAGCCAACCATCGGCATTAATAATTTGAGCCGTTGCTTTATGGTTATTCCAGTAGCCGAGCATATTGCCCGGGCCTTGAACTAATAATTCATCATTATCACCAATTTTAACTGAGACCCCGTTTAGTGCTTTACCTACGCTAGTGGGGACATTGCTCTCAGGTACGTTAACACTAATAACCGGGCTGGTTTCAGTTAAGCCATAACCTTGCAGGACACATAAATCAAGGCCAATAAATAAGCGAGATACATGTTCAGGAAGGGCGGCACCACCACTGACAATAAGACGAATATTGCCACCAAAACGCTGTTTTACTTTTGAGGCAACTAGTTTATCCACCATAGGCCAGAGTAGAAGACTAGGATGCCAACCACGCTGACCTTGTGCATATTGAAACTTTCTCCAGCCAATGCGGGTAGTTTTATTGAATAGTATTTTAGCTAGAAATGATTGCTTGTTTAACTGCTGCTGCAAACGAGTGTAAATTCGTTCAAATATTCTGGGTACGGCAATCATAATCGTTGGCTTAACGACTAATAAATCATCAGCAAGCTGAGCAATGCCTCGAGCATAAGCGATAGTTGATCCCGCCATCATTGGTAAATAATAGCCTGCGGTGCGTTCAAAGGTATGCGAGAGCGGTAGAAATGATAAAAACACATCGCTTGGGTAAACATCAAAACACTTTAAGGCACTGGCTGCAATCGACAGCATATTATAATGACTGAGCATAACGCCTTTGGGTTTGCCGGTTGTACCAGATGTATAAATAATAGAAGCGAGTTGATGTGTATCAGCCTGCCAGTCAATGAGGTCGATACTATTAGTAATAAGCCATTGCTCTGCATAACGAGCTGGAGCAGTTAACTCACTGGTATCGTCATTATTAATGATAACTCGGCTTAAGTGATGCTCTTCAGTGAGTGAGGGCTGTAAGCGGTTCCATTGAGCTGTTGTTTGTAAAAACAATAATTTAACATCAGCATCTTGTAAAATATAGGCAATACTATCGGGACGATCATCGGGGTACAAGGGAACAGTAATAAGACCTAAGCTCATCGCCGCTAGATCAAAATATACCCATTCCTTACAGTTTTTCAGGTTAATGGCGACACGGTCGCCGACTTGAAGTTGTTCCGTGGATAGGGCTTGCTGCCAGCGAGATACACTATCTGCAACTTCAGACCATGTAGTGTCGAACCAAGTTTTGTTTACCGGACAGTAACTGCGGTAAGCCGCTTGACTGGGACTACGTTTTACTCGTTCGCGAAACAAGTCATAAAGTGTATCAACCTGTTCAAGTTGAATAGTATTTTTAGTTTCTTTTGCCATTGGGTCGCTTTAAATAAATAACCAACGCATTTGCACGCCTACAATATCAACGTTAGCATCATACTCACCTGACAGGGTATAGCCCTGAGCTGTCGCATCATTGATACTAGGATCAGTTACAAATATATGGGTGTAACCAGCATCAAGGGTTATATTATCTGAATAGTTATAGCTTGCACCGACAGAAAGCCATTTGCGATCTTCTCCGGGGATGCGAGCTGTTCTATATTGATCTGAAATTGGGCTTTGGTCATAGGCAATACCGCTGCGGAAAGTCCATTTATCATTATAAATATACGTTAGACCGACGCCATAACGTACATTATTGCCCCATTTTTCTTCTTTGACACTATTGAGTCGTGCTATAGGAGATGAAATATTAAGCTCTTGAAACCGTTCCCAACGTGTCCAAGTTACATCAGCAGATACAGCCCACTTATTATTTATTTGATGGTGAACGGCAAAAGAAGCTGATTCGGGTAAATTAATATCGCCTGAAATAGACCCATCCACAAAACCACCACCCGCTGCAACTGCTTGTACAAATGGATTGGATGGAATATCAAATTGACCTTTGCCTGTTAAATGATGAGAAATTTTTGAACGATAAGCTAGAGCAAGGCGAGTCGCCTCTGTAGCTTGGAACATTAAACCAAGGTTAAATCCCCAACTCCAATCGTCAGCCGTGAGTGTTGCTTTACCATCATGTTGTTGTGGTTGAGCACATTGAGTAACGCTAGCTTGAGCACAAGCTGCGCCAAAATCAACTGCTTGGGTTAATTCTAAGTCAATATATTGAAGGTTAAGCCCAAAGCCTAGAGATAAACGGTCTGTAGCTTTAAAGCCCATTGATGGATTGATGTTAATCGTTAATAAATCTGATTTAATAGCATGGTAACGGCCAACTGACTGATCAGTATATTCAGTGACAAGTCCAAATGGCGCATTGACTCCTAAACCTAATACCACGTCATCATTAAGGCGGTGTGCATAATAAAAGTTAGGTACAAGGGCTAGCTTACCTGCATCATCTTCACTTCCTGTTAGGGCTGTTCCGCCTAATGCAGCAGGAAGACTTGAACCTTCATTATTAAACTCACTGCGTGGTAGGATGAAGTTCATTCCTTGGGCAATTTGTGAGTGGGTTAAATAGGTTAATCCCGCAGGGTTGAAAAATATTGTACTGGCATCTTCAGCTACCGCAGCTTGGCCTGCAAAAGCACGACCTAAACCAGTAACACTTTGCTCCATAATGGAAAAACCAGCACCGTAACTCGCAGAACTAATAACGGATGCTATCAGTAAGGCGCTAACGTTCAATCTTTTATATTGAGCCATATTTTACCCTTGTCATAAATGTGTCATAAAACTTAGCGCATGCACGCAATTGGCGCAAGTATTAACAATGATTATTTACGTTTATATAGTAGATCCCATATACCATGACCTAGGTTAATCCCGCGTTGTTCAAATTTAGTAAGCGGGCGATAATCAGGTCGTTCTATATAGCCACCATCATCTGAGCAGTTTTGAAAAAGATCATTTTGTGATAAATCATCGAGCATTTGCTCAGCATAATGTTGCCAGTCCGTTGCCATATGTAGGTGGCCACCTGACTTTATTTTTTCAGTAAGTAGCGTGACAAATGAAGCTTGAATGATGCGACGTTTGTGATGACGCTTTTTATGCCATGGATCAGGAAAATAAAGCTGTAATCGATCTAAGGCATTATCCGTAATACGGTTTTTTAATAGTTCTACTGCATCAGTACAGGCTACTTTTAAGTTAGTTAAGCCATGTTCCTCAATCGCTTTAAGTAATTGACCTACACCTGGTCGATGTACTTCAACGCCGAGAAAGTCATGTTCGGGCTGGGAAATCGCCATCTTAATTAAGGATGCACCATTGCCAAAACCTATTTCTAACACTTTAGGCGCATCACGGTTAAATAGTGCATTGAGGTCAAGAATGCTATCACCTTCATCAATAGCATATTTCCCCCAAAGATTATCAATGGCTTGTTGTTGTCCAGGGGTTAAGCGGCCTTCACGGCGTACGAAACTGCGTATCGTTCGCAGTGGTCTTTCTTCACTCATTTTATTTTGCCTCAGGCTAGGATCTGTCATTATTAATGATAAGATCATACATGAACTAGCCGAGGATTTTAATATGTCGTCATGTTGTAGCAAACCTAAGCCTGAACCCGAGCCAAAACCCGATCAAGTCACTAATTGTTGTAGTACTGAAGTAGGCAAGAAGAAACGCCCCGATGCATTACTTTGGTCAGGAATTAGCTTGGTTACCATCGCTTATATATTAGATTTGTTTTTTACCGAGTGGTTATCGTTTTCCACTTCCTTACTTAGTATGACGCAAGCCACACGGGATTTAATGGATAGTATGTGGCTTGGTTTAGCATTAGGTATGTTGTTTGTCGGCTTATTAGGTCGAGTACCGCGTGAATTTGTTAGTGCTTTATTGGGTAAAGGCGATAGATTTTCAGGTATTTTACGCGCCACCATTGCCGGCACACTATTAGATCTGTGCAGCCACGGTATCTTATTAGTCGCCATGCGTTTATATCAACGTGGTGCAAGCCTCGGTCAGGTGATGGCTTTTCTTATTGCGAGTCCGTGGAACTCTTTATCATTGACGGTCATTATGATTGCATTGATTGGTTGGCAGTGGACGTTATTATTTATTGTACTTTCTATGCTGATTGGTATCGTCAGTGGTTTGATTTTTGACCGCCTAGTTAGATATGGAAAATTACCCCGTAATCCGAATGAAATTGAAATAACTGATTTCAAGGTATGGCCAGAAGCAAAACAGCGTTGGCAAGCAACACACTTTAGCTTTGCGTGGTTATCGGCAATGTTATGGGAAGGCATTAAAGATTCACGCATGATAGTGCGTTGGTTATTACTAGGGGTGTTATTAGCGGCCTCTATTCGTACTTTTGTCCCGGTTGAAAGTTTTCAAACTTATTTCGGGGCAACAATAGCAGGCTTGGCGATGACATTAGTAGTCGCAACCATTTTAGAAATATGTTCTGAAGGTTCCACACCCATTGCCGCTGATTTATTAGTGAGAGCGCATGCACCTGGTAATAGTTTTGCTTTTTTGATGACAGGAGTATCAACTGATTACACTGAAATTATGTCATTACGTGAAACAACAAAATCGTGGAAAATTGCTTTGTTTTTACCCTTAGTCACCGTGCCACAGATCGTATTATTATCGTGGTTGATGAATATACTTGGCTGATAACTTACAAACGAAGACTCAAGTTAGTCACTTGTTTTATAACAGTAAGTTGAATTATTCTAGATTGCTATATAGACTGTTTATTGTAATTGAAGGGTGATGAATTCAAGCAAAATATTGCTATTTAAAGTATAATAGTCGGTTAAATTAGCTATTCATCTATGGCTCACCATGCAATGAGTTATCAAAAATACACGTATTAAAGAGAAAAGACACTATGGTTCATCCAGTATTAGAAGCTGTTACTAACGAGATTATTAACCGGAGTAAAGATAGTAGAACTAAGTACCTCGCGCGCGTTGACGCTGCGGTTGCGACGGGTCCTCATCGAGCACAATTGGCTTGTGGTAATTTAGTTCATGGTTTCGCGGCGTGTAGTGCTGATGAAAAGTCTGATTTATCTGGCAGCGTTAAAGCCAATATCGGTATTATTTCAGCCTACAACGATATGTTATCTGCTCATCAGCCCTATAAAGACTACCCTGATATTATAAAACAAGCGGCGAAACTTGCGGGTGGCGTAGCTCAGTTTGCCGGTGGTGTGCCGGCTATGTGTGATGGGGTTACTCAAGGCCAAGCAGGGATGGAATTATCTCTATTTAGTCGTGATGTAATTGCAATGTCAGCAGCGATTGGCTTAAGCCATGATATGTTTGATGGTGCATTATTCTTAGGTATTTGTGACAAGATTGTACCCGGTCTATTAATTTCAGCATTAAGCTTTGGTCATTTACCCGCCGTGTTTATTCCGGGTGGCCCAATGCCAAGTGGCCTACCAAATAAAGAAAAAGTACGTATTCGCCAGCTTTATGCTGAAGGCAAGGTTGGTCGTGATGCCTTATTAAAAGCAGAGTCTGAGTCATATCATAGTGCAGGAACATGTACGTTCTACGGTACAGCGAACAGTAATCAAATGATGGTTGAAATGATGGGCTTGCATCTGCCGGGTAGCTCATTTGTTAATCCTGGTACGCCATTGCGTGAAGCGCTTACCAAGAGTGCAACAGAGCAAGTATTGAAATATACCGCAATGGGTGATGATTTCCGTCCGATGGGTTATATGATTGATGAGAAAGCCATTGTAAATGCAATTGTTGGTCTGATGGCAACAGGTGGGTCAACTAATCACACCATGCATTTAGTCGCGATTGCTCGAGCTGCAGGCATTATTATTAATTGGGATGATTTTGATAAAATCACTAAAATGATTCCATTATTGACTCGAATCTATCCAAATGGTGATGCAGATATTAATCACTTCCAAGCTGCAGGCGGCATGGGCGTATTGATTGGTGAACTATTGAAACATGGTCTAATGCATGAAGATATTATGACTGTGGCAGCAAAACGCGGCATGAATAGTTATACTGAAGAACCTAAACTTGTAGATAACAAATTGATTTGGGAAGAAGGTCCTGGTAAGTCGTTAGACGCTGATGTAATTGGCTCGATGAAAAAACCATTCTCAACATCAGGTGGCTTACATTTAATCCATGGTAATTTAGGACGCGGAATGTCTAAAATTTCTGCGGTGGCTGAAGAACATCAAGTAGTTGAAGCACCGGCAATGGTGTTTGATGATCAAGATGATGTGGTTGCTGCATTTAAACGTGGTGAAATGGAAAAAGATCTTATTGTGGTATTACGCTTCCAAGGCCCGAAAGCCAATGGTATGCCTGAGCTACATAAATTGACGCCACTATTAGGTTCATTACAAGATAAAGGCTTCAAAGTCGCGATTGTTACTGACGGGCGTATGTCTGGCGCATCCGGTAAAGTACCCTCGGCTATACACCTTTGCCCTGAGTGTGAAGATGGTGGTCCATTAACTCGCGTTCGTACCGGTGATATGATCTACTTGAATACCCAAACTGGTTTACTTAATATTCAAATTGATAATGATACATTTGAAAGACGAACTCAGTGTATTAAAGGTAGTACCGATCATCACTATGGTATGGGCCGTGAATTATTTGATAGCTTCCGTAAAGGTGTTTCTTCAGCAGAAACAGGTGCTATCAACATGTTCAATGTTGAATAAAAGTTATTGATAAATAAAATTTAATAAATTTGGAATATAAAACACAATGAGCAAAACAATTAAAGAAATCATGAATTCATCACCTATCGTACCGGTTATGGTGATTAATAATGTTGAGCATGCTGTGCCATTAGCTAAAGCATTAGTTAAAGGTGGTATTACAGTATTAGAAATTACATTACGTACTGAAGCGGCACTAGAATCAATTACCCGTATTAAAGCTGAAGTTCCTGAGGCTATTGTGGGTGCAGGTACGATCATTAATATTGATACATTAAATAAAGCGATTGCTGCCGGAGCTGAGTTTATCGTGAGCCCGGGTACAACCGATACAATGATTGATGCTGCATTAGCAACAGGCGTTCCTTTATTACCTGGTGTTGCTAACCCAAGTGAAGCAATGCGTTTATTAGAAAAAGGCATTACTGAAATGAAATTCTTCCCTGCAGAAGCGGCAGGTGGTATTCCAATGCTAAAATCTATTGGCGCACCGATTCCACAAATTACATTCTGTCCTACTGGTGGCGTTAACCAGAAGAATGTTAAAGACTACTACAGCCTACCTAATGTAGCCTGTGTGGGTGGTTCTTGGATGTGTTCAGCTAGTCTTGTTGATGCTGAAAACTGGGATGAAATTACCCGTTTATCTGCTGAAGCAATTAAATTAGCGACTGCTTAATAATTTAATCCGCTACACAATAAAAAAGGCTGAAGGGCGTCATGCTCTTCAGCCTTTTTTTGTGGATTAAGCTAAGTTTGGCTTAACTAATAAACCACGTTGCAGCCAATCAGTCATCAGTGATTTAGCGCCCTCAGATACAACTTCAGGATTGGGATGCTGTAGCTCTTGAGCGATTTTCTGGGACGCAGCTTGGCCATTTAATCCTTCGTTTAATAATTCAATCAAACGAGCGCTGACAGGGTTTAACTCTAAAAATGTTACGCTATCTTCATTGTCCCTGTATACCAGTAAGTATATAGGTGCTTCACTAGGCTGTTCAGGTTGAAAGTCAGGTCCTATTTGATGCACTGGATATTGGTAGGTCAATGACCAAGCAAGAGGTGATAATTCAAATTGCGGTGACAATACATTCTGCACATCATTAACTGTGGCGGGGTTCACTTCAACATCAGCAACGCTTAATGCCAATTCAACCCATTCATAATGAGCGAGTTCATTGATAAAACCAGGGGAATTATCAGAGTCATGCTCATTTTCAAGGTAGGCTAAAAACTCACGTGATACTTCATGAAATAAGGGTGTTTTACAGCGGTGTTTAGCCATGAAATCACGAATCATTTCATGCCATTGYTYRTCKKCMRTSAKYTYTCTTAATACAGGGAAGGCATTAGCAATGAAACCTTCAATATTATTATAAAATAATTCTTGATAAATGGTCATTCGGCGCTGCTCGATATTATCCGGAGTAGGGTTATTACCAGGATCACGAATGGCATTAGAAAACTGGTATTGAGTGGTAATAAAGCTAGGCTGTTGCGACATTAGCAAGTCCTTGTGCCGATTGATAATGACGAATTTGTTCAACTTCTGAACTTAAGGTGTCTAGTGATGGAATGTTAAAATCGCGTTCTAATAGCGTCGGTTTGACACCATGATGTCGGTAGCTTGTTTCTAATAATTGCCAAACGGGATCAATAACATCAGCCCCATGGGTATCGATTTTTAAGTCATCAGCCTCATCATAGTGGCCTGCGATATGAATATACGAAATACGTTCGCTGGGAACCGA
The DNA here is from genome assembly GCA_002402245.1 of Gammaproteobacteria bacterium. Classification (GTDB taxonomy): domain Bacteria; phylum Pseudomonadota; class Gammaproteobacteria; order Nitrosococcales; family Methylophagaceae. Next base: position 21,358 of record NVVP01000042.1, read on the forward strand.
TTTTATAAAGTCTTCAGCATCATAACCGTGGTTTATGCCATTCACATAGGCATTATTAACATCTAATAACAGATTGCAGTCTGCTTGTTTAAGCACACCATTAAGAAAGTCTATTTCAGTCATTTCTTGGCCTGGAGCCGCATAATAAGATACGTTTTCCATAGCAATCTTTTGCTCGAGGATTTCTTGCACTCGTTTAATACGTTTAGCTGTATAGTCCACAGCCTCCTCAGTGAACGGGATAGGCATTAAATCATAAAGGTGACCATCATCACTGCAATAGCTTAAATGTTCGCTATAGCCCCGAATATTATGTTTATTTAAGAATTTCTTAAGTCGAATCAGAAAGTGCTCATCTAAAGGGGCGGGGCCACCGATAGAAAGTGATAATCCATGACATATCATCGGGTAGCGCTGAGTAAAGTGACTAAATTTTTTACCTAATGCTCCGCCTATTTCCATCCAGTTTTCCGGTGCTACTTCGAAAAAGTCAGCCGGTTGCTGATCGAGGGCACGCAGTTCATCCATAAAACTTCTACGAAGGCCTAAACCGGCACCGGTGATTGAAAACGAGGCTGTATTCATTATACTCTCCTGACACTATGTACCATTATGACGAAACAGCGAAAGAAATGTTACATATAAAAACTCGTTTTATTTTATTATTCTGAATCTATTTCAAACATAGTACGGTCAACACCAACATTACCTGTTTTTTTATCAAAAATATAGACGATCGCTTTGTAGTGACCGGGTTTAGTCAGCTGGGTTTTCCCTGAAAAAAGCCCAACAGGTCCGGTAAACTCAAGTGCTACTTCGCTAATTTTTTCTTCATTTTGCATGATAATCGCAGTTGCTTCATAGTTCTTAGGATCCCATAGACCATCAGGATAGATAGGGCAGCCACATAATAGTGATGCTTTGGTATAAATATCAACTTGGCCATTTTCTAATACACGTGTCCATGCATCAACAATAAAGCCATACATATTAAGTGTAATACCATCACCTAAAATATCTTTACCGGGGATTACCCAGCTGGTTACGCTTGCTTGTTGCAATGCTTGGCGGTAGCCATACGGCCCAATTAATTTGAATCGAAGTAGGCGAGGGCTAGAAATATCAATTTTAGCTAAAAACCCGGCTGTTTTGTCATCCGTGATTACTTGACCACGAGTGATAGGCGTTTTAATAATGGTGTCAGTACTGCCAGTCCCCCCTGTTATCCAGCCTTGATCAAGAATCTCACCTGTTTCTGCATCTTCGACCACCACTTTAACACTGCCTACACTGGTGCCAATATACTTAGCATCAACGGCTTTTGCTCGTACCATAACCTGTGTTTCAACGGCAAAGCTAGCGCTTGAAGCTAAAAGAAAAATCAGGGCTAAAAAGTATTTTTTTGACAATAACATTCTATGTTCTCCAACCTTAATAAGGCGTGGTAATTAATTGTATTTATTTGGTTTATTTGTTTTGTTCCCAGAGATCGAAACCACCCATCATGGAACTAACATTAGTATAGCCAAGTTGTAATAATGTTGCCGCAGCGAGTGCCGATCTGCCACCTGTTTTACAATAAACTACAATCTCAGTATCTTTATTCTTCAGGCTAGAATTATTAGCAATCATGAACTCTAACATCCCTCGTGGAATGTGATGAGCATTGGCAATATGGCCAGCCTCAAACTCAGCGGGTTCGCGCACATCTAATGCCTGAGCTCCTGAATTGAGTAGGCTAGAAGCCTGCTCCGTAGTTATTTCATTAATGAGTGCTTTTGCCGCTTGAACGAGTTCCATTGTGGTAGCCATGGTTTATTCCTAGTTTATAAGAAAGAAAATAATGACCTTATTCTATATTAGTATTATCTGATATTGCAAAACAGTTT
>NVVP01000043.1 GCA_002402245.1 Gammaproteobacteria bacterium
TCAAGTGAACCAAATTTGAATTTAATGGTTACTTGGTTGAATTGAGTACAGCGTCACTGTTCATATATGAATGAGACGTTTCAGGTGAGTTATTGGGCCTTTTCTTATCCCGGAATCGCACTGTTATATTGGATGGGGGGAGGAGTTGGAGAGGTCTGGTTCATTAATCGAGTTGTTGAGTGCTTAGGCAGCGTTCTGTAGCTTATAGCCAAACGATGCCTATTTGAGTAAATTTAAATATTTTGTCAGAAGACCCTTGTTTAACTAGGTTTTGATAAAGCCAGAACTCAACTATTCCGCCTGCATTTTCTTTAACCACTTTCTTATAAGGTTTGCCTAGTCGAGTCATAATATAATCTGCATTTTTACCAGAAAACTCTTTTACAAACTCCATTTCAGGGAAGGGTGCTGAAGTAGAAGGACTATCAGCATAAGCATTGAGTGAAAGTAATAAGCTAAGTACAACAAATGTACGACTGAGGAAGGTAAGCATAGGGCTCTCCGTTAGTAATAATTAAAGAAAACCATAATACGGAGCGACATAATCATTAGCTAGTTACCATATCAGCAGGATATCTAGGAGAAGATAATGACTGAAAGGGTGATAAATTCCTTTCCTTTGCCAGCCACTAATAAAAAGTTTTTTTAAGCGTTACAATCCTTTGCAGATTTTCATCGAGCCTGACTTGATAAGAAACTGGAGAGAATTAAAACGAATGTTAATAACMATAAAGCATCGCYTGGYTAAAAAATACAGCATTGAAAGAGATGTACTTGTRGTYYTGATCGCRAGTACRGCAAGCTWTTATATMGTGACTTTTTTTGAGTTTTCAGAACGTTACTATTATTGGACYKCRGCTTGGGAACAATATCARCTTGATGAGCTTATTTTCATCCTTCTATTTATTACCYTAGCATTAACKYGGTTCAGCGTTAGGCGTTTACAAGAAACACGTTATGTMTTRKYTAATAACYTWAAAATGCARGRRAARTTAGAGMRTAAKAATCGTGAAATAAGYCAGTTATTAGCTAAAAATATTGCCATGATGCGTCGCTTAGTKGYCATAAGAGAAAATGAACGACAGCATTTAGCTACCGAGCTTCATGATGTATTTGGTCAACATTTGGCCGCAATGGATGCCAATCTTATCGCAGCTCAATATACGGTTGAGTCAGAGTCTAAGACATATGAAATCCTTCAGTCTGTATTAAGCAGTAGCCATTTTTTAACTGAGCTTACCCGTAATAAATTACGCGACTTGAAACCACCTAGCTTAAAAAACTTAGGCCTTACTGGGGCTATTGAAGAGCTTGTTGAACAATGGAAGCTAACATTTACAGAACATTACCTAAGCTACCATTTAGATATTAATGATGAGTTAATCTCAGAGGATGTGGCATTAACTCTTTACCGGGCTATTCAAGAAGGGCTGGTTAATATTGTCAGACATGCACAAGCAAAAAACATAAGCATTACAGTCTCTAGTAGCCACCATCATGATCAACTGGAAAAAATATCACTGGTACTCACTGATGACGGTAAAGGATTTGAAAGTGATGCCAATATGGGTATTGGTTTAGTAGCTATGCGAGAGCGAAGCTATTCACTTAATGGCGAGTTTTCTATTAGCTCAAGGAAACCACACGGTACTCAAATCATAATTAACTTGCCGTATTGACTCAGCATTTAACGAGGAAAGTAGATTGAAAACAAAGATAAACATATTACTCATTGATGACCACGTCGTATTACGAGAAGGTTATAAACMTTTATTAGAATCGGCAGGATTCATTGTGAGTGGCCAGGCGAGCAATGCTGATGAAGGTTATCGCCTGTTTAATGAGTTACAGCCCGATATTTGTATTGTGGATATGACCATGCCCGGAGCGGGAGGAATAGAGTGTATTCGTCGTATTCATTGTCGAGATAATAAGGCGGCCATTCTCGTGTGTTCAATGCATGATAACCCTACATTAGCGCTTCGAGCAATGGATGTGGGGGCCAGTGGCTATATTAGTAAGTCATGTTCATCATTAATATTAATTGAGGCGATAAAAGTAGTACTTACTGGCCGTGTTTTCTTTAGTGACGATATTGCCAAAGCGATTGCAATGAAGAAGATAGTTCAACCGGATGAAAAAGTGGCTTCATTATCTAATAAAGAGTTTGCCATTTTCCGTATGGTATCAGAGGGTAAAAGTATTGCAGAAATATCGATAGATTTAATGCTGTCACCTAAAACCGTATCTAATTACAAAACTAATATGATGCGTAAATTAGGCACGAGCAAACTTAATGAGCTTATTTTATTAGCTAAAGAGATAGGTTTAGCCGAACAGGCTTATTGATAATGGCTATATAGATTAAGAATGAAAAGAGGTTAGATTTTCAGCAAGCGGGTATTGAGTTAATTTTTTGGCTTTTCTTTTCTGCTTAGTAATTTTGTAAATAACGTATAAAATATAAGGTTTTATGTCATTGATTTTAACGCAAATTTTGAATTAAACCTATTTACAAAGCAGTTAATGTTAATTAGGTTTAAATTATATATATTAAAATTATATTAATAAAAACAAAGTTTAAGGTTAAGTTTTGTTAATTATAGTTTTGTTTGGTTAAAATCATAAATGATAATGGTTTGTGTTTAATGTATCATTTGCTTTCTTTTTAACTAATGGATGAGAATAGGGATCATGATATTTAAAAAAACAATTTTGGCGCTAAGTGTAATGGTTGCCACATCAGCAGCACAAGCTGCAGCACCTAGCAACGAAGAAATGTGGGAAATGTTGCAAAATATGCAACAACAAATGGCTGAAATTAAACAGCAAAACAACCAACTTAAAGTTGAAAATGATAGTTTAAAAGATCAAGTGGAAGATACTAATCAAGCTATCGAAGCCGTAGTTGAATCAGCTGAGCAAACAGCCGTGGCTAGTGTAAGCAAAACAACCATTGGTGGTTACGGTGAATTGCACTACAACAACCTAGAAGATCAACATGGAACGGCTCATAAAGAATCAATTGATTTCCACCGTTTTGTTTTATTCTTCGGTCATGAATTTAATGATAGTTTACGTTTTTTCTCTGAGTTAGAGCTAGAGCACAGCATTGCAGGTGATGGCAAAGCGGGTGAAATTGAGTTAGAGCAAGCTTATATTGAATACGATATTAATCAGCAGCATCGTGTTAAAGGTGGCATATTCTTAACACCGGTTGGCATTATTAATGAAACACATGAACCTAATACTTTTTATGGTACCGAGCGTAATCCTGTAGAGAAGAACATTGTTCCTGCTACATGGTGGGCTGCTGGTGCGATGTTTAGTGGTGAAATTGCTGAAGGTTTCGCCTATGACGTTGCCGTTACATCAGGTTTAGATGTAAGTAAAAAAGGTACAAAAACAAGCTATAAAATCCGTGATGGTCGTCAAAAAGTATCTAAAGCATTAGCCGATGATTTTGCTTACACAGGTCGTATTAAATGGACCGGTATACCAGGTGTTGAATTAGCAGCAACTGTGCAATATCAAGGTGATATGACTCAAAATCAAGATGCAACAGCAGGTAGTGCTACATTATTCGAAACACATGCAGTGATTAAACGTGGTGCTTTCGGTTTACGTGCTTTATATGCAACATGGGATCTAAATGGCAGTGGTCCTAAGAGCAGTGGCTATGATGAGCAAACCGGTTGGTATATTGAACCTTCTTACCAAATTAACAGCAACTTTGGTATATTCGCTCGTTATAATGAGTGGGATAACCAAGCTGGCGATGCGACAGACAGTGAATACGATCAAATTGATTTAGGTATTAACTGGTGGCCGCATGAAGATGTTGTGGTTAAATTTGACTATCAAGATCAAGATGCTCCAAAAGGTAAAACAGAACTTGATGGCTTCAATCTTGGATTGGGTTACCAGTTCTAAGTTAAGCTAATAGTTTAAATTAACCTAGATTGAAAATGGCGATTATGAATAGTAAAAAATTACATCCAATGAGATTAATATTAGGTGTATTACTATTCTTAATCGCCTTTTCTGTTTCTGCCCGTGGTGTTTACCAAAGCAACCAAGACTTTTTAGATGAAACATTCGAACAAGTCGTACCTAAAAGTAAAGTGATTTGGGTTAAAGGCGATGTTAGGCAAACACTAAGCGAATTATTAGGCCATCCTTATCAAGGTATGCGTGTACGTTATTGGCAGCAACAGGCTAAAAGTGTGTGGGTATTAGATGAAATTGGTAAAACAGAAGCGATTACCTTTGGCATTGTTATTGTGGCTAATAAAATTGATAGTATGAAAGTACTGGCTTTTAGAGAAAGTCGAGGCGGGGAAATTCGTTATCCCGCATTTACCCAACAATTTAATGGTGCGCAGCTACAAGGGCAGCAGTTAGATCGACATATTGATGGCGTATCAGGTGCAACCTTATCAGTTAGGGCTATGACCTCAGTAGCAGAAGTGGCATTATATCTGGATAACATTATCAACCAGTAGTTTATTATGAACCGGAAAATACGACGTCTACACCGTAGCATGGGTGCGTTTATCGCGATTTTTGTATTAATGCTCGCAAGCACAGGGATCGCACTCAATCATAGTGATGATCTCGATTTAGATAAACGCTATTTAAGCTGGAATTGGCTGTTACAACATTATGGTGTTACACAGCTTAAAGCTGATGTAGCCTATTCATTATCATCCCATACTGTTTCTCAGTTTGGATCGCAGGTTTTCCTAAACTCAATACCTATTACGCAGTCATCAACACCTATTTTAGGTGGCATAATGCTTGATGAGTTGATGGTGTTAGCCACCCAAGATGCTTTATTGCTCTTCAGCCAGCAAGGTGAATTTATTGAGCGTATGGACAGTACCGTGGGTATTCCTATAATGGTTCAAAAAATTGCACTGCTTGATAATGATGTAGTGATACAAACAACAAATGGTTTTTGGCACAGTGACAGCACGTTAGAGAATTGGCAGCCACTGTCAACTAATGAGATTAGTTGGAGTGAAAGTAACGTAATACCCGATGCAGTAGACCAACAAATCCAGCTTTATTTCTATGATAGAGGCATCAGCATTGAACGGGTGATACTCGACTTACATAATGGTCATATTTTTGGCCGGTACGGTGTGTGGCTTACTGACTTTTGGGGCGTGTTTTTGATATTCATCTCACTAAGTGGTTTATGGATGTGGGGCCGAAGGCTCGTATAATGTTAGTAAGAAGTAAGCCTCAATGAGCACCTTTATACTTCAACTCGTCATTAAACAATGGGACAAAAGTCAGCAAACAGAGCAGCATGCTAAAGCGCGTGCTGCACTGCCTGATAGTTATGCATTATCACGAGAAAAGGCGTTTTACGCTTTTGATCAACGTTGCATCATTGACCAACAGGGTGATGACATAATGGGCGACCGCCTTAGTTATTCTCAGCCTGATTCTGACACCCTACAGGTCGACTGTTTTCAACTATCTTTAAGCAATAAAACCCTTAAATTTACTGGGCTTGAAGAGTTTAATTTGCCTGCTTGCCTATTAGGTTCACTAGAAGAAAAAAATATCCAATACAGTTACACATGGCGTAAGCGTGTTTATCAAGGTGGCTTTCATTATTGGTTATATGAAGAAGTCACCTTAAATGCAGCGTTTGTGGCTAGTGTTGATGAAAATGTATTTGTTAATATCAATCGCGAATAGTCTACTTTTAAGCCATGATTAGCTAAGTAACTGATAACTAGATAAGAAGTTAGAGCTAAGTATTAAGCAGGCTTGATTGCCTTGTCCAATCATATAAGGTTTATTATTCAAATAAAACATTGACCTAGTTAGTTTTATTCTCTATATTTTCTCTTCTCGGTATTTTCTCATATGAGGAGCGACGATATGCTTACAGAGCGTCAACAAGATACACTCGACTTTATTAGTAATTATATTAATGACCAGGGCAAAGCGCCTTTAGTTAGCGAAATATCAGCAGGCTTAGGTATTAGCTCACCCGGTACAACTCATCGATATATTCAAGCCTTAGTGGACAGCGGTCATTTAGAACGTTCAGTGGGGCGAACACGTGGTTTACGTATAGCTGAATCAAACTATACTGAAGATCCTCTCTCTGTCACTATGCCCTATATGGGACAAGTAGCAGCAGGGCGATTAATTGAAGCGGTGCCAGATGAGTCTGAAATTGACTTAGGGGGCATGTTTGCTGGGAAAGATCGCTTTGTCTTAAAAGTTAATGGCGATTCGATGATAGATAAAGCGATTATGTCAGGTGATTATGTGGTGATGCAGTCACAATTAACGGCTAATCATGGGGATATTGTATTGGCCTTAGTCGACTTTCATGATGCAACATTAAAGACCTTGCTTATTAATGATGATGGCACACTGACTTTGCAGCCTGCTAATACCAGTTATGATCCGGTAACCTTGCCAGCTGACCGAATTATGATTCAAGGTGTGGTGGTAGGTCAATTACGTACTTATTAAGCTTGAGGCTATCTAAGGCTTAATATAATGACCCGGTGACAGCAAACCTTGAGGATCAACGCCTTTTTTAATTGCTTGCTGGAGTGTTGTTAACTCATCACTAAAATTCAAACTATCTTCACTCATTGCCCTTGTGGACGAACGGTAAACTGAAAAGCCCATTTTATTGAATGCCGCTAATAATTCGTCATGGCACTGCAGGGCTTTAATCTCATCTTGTGCACTATCTCGATCAAAGATGATTGAGATCACGCAATCTACAGCACGCTCATTGAGTAAAGTCATTGATATAGAAGGTTCAAAACCATATTTTTTAAAGCTGGCCTTGGTTGTACTCGAAAAATATTCAATACTTTCTTTAGTCATAGGGCCTATTGGTGCCAACCAGATTAAGCCTACGCGATCTTTATCTGGCTGCGTTAATGATCGGCCTAATGCTTTCTTACGCCAATAAACACTTTTGATAAAGAAGTCGGAAGGAATGCCTTTTTTCAAGTCAATTAAGGCACTTAATACATTCAATTGCGGCAACATTTTCTGTTGTAACTTAGGCAATAGCAAACCGATAAAAAGTGATGAAATTATATTTTTAACTGATGTAGCCATACCATCTGAAAGTATAATTTTCTTACAAGGAATGTCTTTTAAAGCTTTGACTAATGCCCGACGAGAAGCGTAAGCATCAAGCCATGAATTACCATAAATAGCCCCTGAAATAGTCCAAGGGCTAATACCATTAGCTTTAATAATATTTTCGGCAATATCATCACTTAATGGTGTAATGCCATCGGTTTCTTTATAAGGATAACGCATCATCGCTTGAATGCCTTTATGGGCATTAGCACAATGCATTTGGCTGTTTAAGGTGCCATTTAGTTTTAAAACTTGCAGTTGTTCTACCGCTTGTGCAAAGTCTTGATCGCTTTTTAATTTAATAAAAAAGGTATAAAGGTGTTTTTTGGCCGGCATCACGCGTAAATAAATTGCCGTAACAATGCCTAAATTGGACTGACTAAATAGGCCATCTAAATAAGGCCCTAAGCCCTGTTTATGCACGCCAATATTCGCTGCATTCTTGCAACCAGCATGGCCTGTTTTAACTAGGCTTCCATCAGCAAGTACTACTTCCATACCGGCAACGTGTTCAAAATGATCACCATAACTGGTATGGCCAAAGCCTCTTTCAAGCGTATTAGCTAATACACTACAGCTAGGTGAAGAACCGGTTGCATCCATCCAGAAGTCACCACCTTGCTGCTGTAAAAAATCATACAGCTGTTGCTGAGTAACACCGGCAGAAAGTTTTAATATGCCTAGTTTTTTACCATAAGGCATATCGGTATCTAGCGTATTAGATACCCATTCAGGAGCAGGGTTTAAGTGTTTTAAACACAGTAAAATAGCCTGTTCAGAGGTGGGCGTTGCTGAACCATAACCCCAGTTTTGTCCTGAAGAAACCGTGTATATCTTTAATGTATCACTGGTTTTATTTAGCGTGTTAATGGTGTTGATAAACCACTGAATATCTTCAACAGAAGTAGGGAATACCACCATGGCAGAGCTATTGTGCTCGGCAAAGGTACATAAATTAAACTCAGCTAGCACACTTGAATTATGACGATTACTGGCATAATCCCAGTTATTATTCTGTAATTCACTTTCTAACTGGGTCAGTGCTAATGCTTCACTCATTCTTTTACTCAATAAGTCTTTAGTTATTAATTTGGGCAATTAAGTCTTGTTCAATAGAACGATATAAACTTTTAAAATTAGGTGATAAGTTATCCATGAATATTTGAGCGTTTATATAATACGGTGCTCGAGTACCATGATACTCAACCGGTTTACCCAATTGATGAAACTTAATACCGACAAACTTCATACTACGGGCTAAACGAGGCTCCATCATCACATACACGTGTTTTATCCCCGATTCTATTGCCAATGATGCCGCCGCCATATACAAACCAATCGCGATAAAAGGAAAACAACGTAATTCTAATTCAGAATAGGTTGTTTCACTAATTGCACCAATAGCCGAACCTTTGAATTTATCTGTTTTACGCCGGCGAAAATCAGCTTTAACCGCTAAACGAGATATTTCAGCTATTTCATGTCGTGCAAAGTTACGGGGGTGAAACTCTTCATCAGTGATTGCATCCATGCAAAATTCTTCAATCGGTAATAGCTCTTTGGTATTTTCCGATTTAACAATACGCACACAACTTGAATAATTATTTGAAGACTTATGTTTAATTAAAATGAATAGTGAGCGAGGATCAAACTCATCTTTTTCTTCTCCAGCTGCTTTTATTTCTTCAAACGCAAGCTCTTCACAATAGACATTATGACGAAGCTTATAAACTTCGCTTCTTAACTCATCGGTATTGGCTAATTCTGTTTGGAGAAACTGAGTGAAATGTCTGGCAATATTGTGGACAGTACCGCTAGGTTTGTCTTTAGCTGCTTGGTGTGCAGCTGCATCATTTACAGCGGGATCTAACTGTTTATTTATTGAGCTCATTTGGGGCTATGTCCTTATATAAAATCATCCATTAATATATATGAGTCACAGCCTGTACTTTCTTGGCTTGTTTTCTGGCTAGGCCAGTAGTCTCATATATGTTCCAACAGATAGTTTATAGGGCGACAGACTAATAATTTAGTTAAATTAGTAAATAGTAGTAGCTCATCACACAATAGCTGTAATGTCCTTAAAGTAGCTAGGGATAATTCAGAATCAGAAATCTATGTGATTAAATTAAAAACGCATGCTTATGCCAGAATGTTTTTAAACGTTAACCTTTACCATTTTTCACATCATCTATCCATTCATCAATAGTGATAATTCCGCCTTCCTTTTCTGGTCGACCTTGATCTTTTGGCGGCAGCACATCTTGAACCAAATCAACCCGTTTCCAGCCCGCTAATGGCGTTTTCTCTTTTTGGCCTGGCACATAATGTGATAACTCTTTTAATTCATACTTATGAATATAGCGAGGGCAATTAATCCACATTCTTGACAACTTAACGCGAACAATCAGCTCAGCTTCATCATATTCTGCAAGCAAGGGATCATCTTTAGACACGGTAGCTTCACCATGGAAGCGTATACGATGTGGATTTTCAAAATCAAGGAAAAGCAGGCCAACTTTGGCTGTTTCTTGAATATTGCCCATCGAATAAAACATACCATTGCCATCAAAAGAAGGGAATGCAATCGTAGTATCATCAATAACCCTAACAAAACCTGGTGCCCCGCCTTTATATGACACAGTAGGCTGGCCATGTTTATCAACAGTAGAGAGAAAGAACATAGGGCGACTTTCAATAAAGCCTTTTTCTTCTTCGCCAATTTCTTGCTGAACAATCATTTCCTCAATACGATCTGCTAATTTACGCGTATCAAATTCATCTTGTAGCGCTCTATGCTTTTCGCCATATAAATCGGTCATGATGTTCACCTCAAAAAATTAAAGTTAAGTTGAAATTTAACATGTTTTTGATTTGTTAGGCTAGTTATTCTGTCCCGTTTTGTTGGGACGTTTCACTGGGTGTATTCCCCGTGCCACCGATACCGCCTTCATCGTAATGAGATGTTGCACATGAAGTTAATAGCATTGATATAAATAGCAATTGAATGATGGTTGTTAATTTAGCTTTAATCATTGTCTGTTTCCTCAAAATAATAAATACCTAGGCCGATACGGTTGGTTTCTGTCCCTGTAATATCAGGATTATTATCTTTGTCATAGCGTGAAAGTAATTCATCGAGTTCTTCAAGGTATTGCTGTGACCGCTGATGTAACTGCTCTTTTAATAAGGGCATGTCTTCTGTGGCGATTGCATTGTAGGCCACTTTTCTTTGGAATAAGGCAGGGCTTTTATTAAGAATATTGTGTTCGATGGTGTGAATTAAATCACTGACATCGGTACCTAAAATCCTAAGCTTCTCATCGGTATCATTACTTGGAATATACGCATTTTTTAATAGTTTTAGTTTTCCGTTAGGCAATAATTTAACCGCGCCTACGTGAAGTAGTTCATCTGAAATGGCGGCTAGAGGTATATCGCCGCTATACCGTTTGACTAGGGTGTCAAAGTCTCTTGGCTCTAATTCTGCAACCTGACCTTTAGTGGTGTGAAAATCAGGATCTCTTACCCAGCCTGAGACTACTCTTGCTGCGCGATTAAACTGTTGTGTCATTGCTGAAAGGTCGAGGTCATTTAGACCTCTGGCACGGGCTACTTCTTTTCTGTTTAAGCCGGTTAATATCGCTATTCTGGAGGTTGATTGTTTCTTGCCATCAAGCTGGAAATCACTTTCTGCCACATCGACATAGAGTTTTTTTAATAACTCGCTGAGCGCATTAAAGGCAATTCCATTACGAAGTAATAAGCGGATTAAGGGCTTTAAAATTAGCGTTATAGCGTGTGTTAATACTGGTGATGGCTGTTTCATACCATGATTCTATATTAAAAAACTTGATTTATCAAAAAAATGGGATAGAATTCCCAATAGAATTAATTGGGAAATTAATCCCAATTTTAATTTAACGTGATTGGAGAACATTATGAATACATTTAAACTAACTAGCCTATTGGCTGTTGTAATGATGCTTACAGCTTGTGCTCAGCATATACAAACCAGTTCTGGCCGTTCTTATTTAGATAAATATGATCACCTTGAAAATAAGGCTGTAGAAAAAGGTAAAGCTGAAAGTGTAAATCAATTGGTAAGAAAAGCAGCCATGGTTGAACCTACATTAACTTTCCCAGCAAGAATTGGTATTGCACGAATTGATAGAGGCTATTTAACGTCTATTCCTGATGCAGAGATTGAGTTTTGGGAGGAGAGTAGAAAGAACATCGGCTATAAGTTAGGAGAGTTTGTTCCCGTGAGCCCGTTAATTACCACAATGGCCGTTTCTTCTGTGGGAGTGGATGATAAAACAATTGATGTGGTCAGTCAGATAAGAATAGGCGCTGCAAGACAGCATATGGATGCCGTGCTTATCTATGAAGTATATAGCCGTGAAAACAGTTCTAGTAATGGTTTATCTATTGGTGATTTAACTATTATTGGAGCCTATTTATTACCTTCAAAATCAGTAGAAACTCAAGGTTATGCGAATGCACTGTTGATTGATGTTGTTCAAGGTTATCCTTACGGAACAGCTGAGGCATCATTAGAAAAGTCTGAACTAGCCTCTACAGTGGGCCGCTATGACAAAATGCAGGAGCTCTCAAAAGAAATTAAAACAGAGGTTACCGCTAAATTAGTTAAGCAAGTAGAAGAGATGTTTAAAGATTTGATCTTAGTACTTTAATGAATGATAAAAATCCCTACATTGATTGAGTTAGTCAATCAATGTAGGGGCTAAGGTTTTACCTACACTGTTTCTTTACCAATATTACGCGTTAAGTACATCATAACGGCAAGAATGATAAGCAGTAGTGCTGTGCCACCCATCAGGGCGTGGTCTTCTAGTTTTAGTAATGAATACAGCATGAAGTAGAGTCCTGATAGTAAGGCTGCAATCAGRCYGGTTCGGCCAATACTTTTTAATGCKGCRTACGAGTAGAGGGTAATCATGCTGATAATAATRCTGGCTGCTGCAATATAAGAGAYGAAGAAGCTRGTTTGYTCAGCAAGTGAAAGTAGGGTGAGGTAGAACATCGATAATGCTAAACCAATCATGCCATATTGCACTAAGTGAAGMCGTTTTTGGATGCCTARTTCAAATAATAAGAAGGTRATGTAAGTCAGGATGAAAAACARTGAACCGTAYTTTATTGACCGWGTTATTTTTGAATACAGTGAATCAGCTTCAAATAGATCAACACCGGCAGTAAAYTCATTAAGRTCATGGCTTTGTGTTTCTAYTGTCCACATTTGAGGGTAGCTTCTAGCTAGGCTTGTCACWGACCAATTAGCAYTRAAKCCTTCGKCKGTAATTTCAGGTTTTACCGGTAGTACATTGCCTTGAAAGCTAGGGTGAGGCCAGTCAGAGTTTACKSYSAYGTTRTTCTTTTTACCTAATGGACTAAAGTAAAAGCCTTCACTACCATTAATGTTCATGGTGAGCGAAAAGKTATAATTAGTTTTCTCAGATGCCATATAGCTTGAAGACAAGTCGATAGGAGCATGAAATCCATTTGGAATTACTTTGCTTAGTTTTGTGCTTGGGCCAAAGTCTATATTTTTCTTTTGAGCATTATTGGCATCCCACGATAGGCTAGAAATGCTGTTAATAGCTTGGCTGTCTGAAATGCCCAATGTAAGCCATGCTTTATCCCAGTGAATCTCATCAATCTTTTCTGACAGTTCATTGATATTAGGTCGTTGGAAATTGCCTGTTATTTTAACGTCAGCGGTGTAGACCAGTGCTTCATACAAACTACGTTTCTTCGTGGTGGAGACTAAGTCTGCATTGATATTTAAGTCTTCAGGCAAGATGATGGCGGTGCGTTGGTTGTAAGTGGTTTTATTTACTTTACGTTCAAAACCATTAGTATCTGTATGAATTTTAACCGTGACGATTTTTTCAGTATAAGGCACGACAAGCGCGGGGCCTCTTACTACTTGTTTATGTCCCCAAGTGTTAGATATATCGTGCAATACCGAGCGATGCAGCCTACTACGTTCTTGAATAACATCTTCAACCATTGAAAGAGGTATATTCATTAGGCCGACTAAAACAGCAATAAGCCCAAAGCGAAATACTAACGAGCTACTCAGGCGTTTAAAGTCTGCCATATAACTTTTTATGCCATTACCGTTGCCAATAGAACCATCGAGGTTAGGTTTAAAAAAGCCTACTTTTCTGGCCATAAAAATGGCAAAAAATACGATGCCGGCCAAGCCTGCCAGCAAAAATAAAATACCGATAAATCCAAAAATATATTCCATGCGAGTGTCACCTTGTTGTAGTTATAAGAAACAGTGACAAGGTTAAGCGTCGGGCGTGGAGTTATGATGGGGGAATTTAGTATTTTTTGTGCAGATTCAATCTAAGCCTGCACACTTTCTGCACATTTAAGTTTTATGCTTTATTAAGACGGATGATGAAACAAGCGCCTTGCTCGACCTGTTGCAATTGAATGCTGCCACCCCAGGCTTTGAGGGTSGATTCAATRATRCCTAAGCCTAAYCCWGTGCCACCGGAATCTCGGCGAGTGGTGAARAAGGGCGTAAAAATACGTTKTTGGTTAGCGGCTGAAACTCCAGAACCATTATCGTGAACAGTRAGGCTGAGYTGTTCAGCTGTKGTTGATACTTTTATAGTKACTTCACTAGCCCCATGTTGCAGGCTATTTTCAAATAGATTRYTTAATRCTCGWGTTAAGCCATCATKTGAAATAGCSAGRCGTTGGYTYAGRTCATCATCTAMTAATAGACTAAGCTGCTTGGCASCATARGTTGATTGCAACGGCTGAATGACATCAAGTAGCWCKGTRGTCTCGGTTGAGCTTTGYAGYGTATCGGCTCTCGCTTGTTCTAATAACCGGGTCACTAGGTTTTCTAATCGYTTGGTATCTTGYTGTAGATTMGTTAAAAACCGTTGMCGYTGCTCCTCRGTCATTTCATCAAAGTGATCTTGCAATAATTCCAAACTRCCTTGCATTGAGGTCAGCGGCGTCTTAAATTCATGCGATACATGACCTGCAAATTCGGCTAAATAATTAGAGCGTTCATTTAAGCTGTGTGACATTTCAGCAAAGCTAGTAGATAGCTCGGCTAACTCATAAGTACCCGGCTGTTTAATCAACGATATGGTTTTAACTTTACCTTCAGATACTAGTTTAGTTTGCGCTATTAACTCTCTGATAGGTCTCGATAAACGTGCTGATATAAATAACACTATCAGGCTTGTTACGCCGAGTAATAAACAGGCAATAATCATCACCCGGCCTTTAATTCCATCAAGGTGTTTAAGGATGTTTTGTGGGGTACGAGACAGATAAACAACGCCGTATAACTGGCCTTTATCCATAATAGGAAAAGCAGTAAATACCCGAATACCACTGCCACGACTTAATGAGGCAAGTGGAGGCTGAGGACTATCTGAAACACGATCACGCAACACAGCATGATATTGACCACTTAATGCCGTATGCACCTCTTCAACATGGGCAAACGAAAGGCCCAATTCATTACCCCCTGCAATAACAACCCCATTTTTATCTAAAATACGCATACCTGCTAAGGTGAATTGTTGGGTATTACGTAAAATAGTTTGCATCTGTTCACCCGCAAGTTTGGCTACAGGATCTACAAGTAATGTCGTACTCTGGCCATGAGGCCGGCGGGGTAAAATAGACTGCTTAGAGAGGTCTAGTTGAGGCGTTATCGGAGTGTATTTGTTATTTACATCACTGTGATTATGTTTGATGAGTTCACGGTAAGTAGCTGAAAATGCAGCCGATTGGGTGATTAACTCTAACTCTGTTTTTTGAACTAACTCATTTTCATAAAAGCGAAAAAAGTACAAACTACTTAACGGCAAAAATAATACCGATAGCATCACCAACATGAGGATACTACGTAAACGAAACAGGCGTTTAAAGTGAGGTGTCGCGCTTAACAGCATGGGCTTAATTTATACCCCACACCATGTTGAGTCAGAATAATACTGTCACAGCCATTGGCTGCAAACTTCTGCCTAATATGACGAATATGACTATCAATAGTACGATCACTGACCACAATATTATGTTGATAAGCCCCATCCATAATCGAATCACGACTATAAACATGTTTAGGCTGTTTGATCATTTGAGCTAATATTGAAAACTCGATGGCCGTTAATGCAATAGGCTGATCATCCCACCACGCCATATGTTGCTTGATATTTAAGCTTAATAAGCCATGGCTAAGCTGCTTGTTTTCGACAGCTTCAATGGCGTGTTCTTTTCGTGGCTGTGTCCGTTTTAAAATGGTTTTAACGCGAGCCACTAACTCTCTAGGGCTGAAAGGTTTAGTGACATAATCRTCACCGCCTATTTCAAGACCTAAAATACGATCAATCTCATCATCACGTGATGATAAAAACAAAATAGGGATATCCGATGTTTTACGAATTTCTCGACAACACTCCAAGCCATCCATTTCAGGCATATTAATATCCATCACAATTAAATCGAATGGGGATTGTTGAAAGCGATCTACAGCTTGCTGGCCATCGCTAGCATGAGTCACCGAAAAGTTAGCCTTTTCAAGTGCAAAACTAATCACCTCACGGATATGCGAATCATCATCTACAATCAGTATTTCTGTCATTGAACTTCTTTGCTTTTATGAAGGATTTTAACTGTCTTATAGTAACAGAATAGGGCGTAAAACAAATATTATCACCAACAGCTAAATTTGATCATTTCTATAGCCTTTAACAACAAAAAAGGCACCCGAAGGTGCCTTTTTACATGCCAGTTTATTATCTAAACTAGAACATCATTCTAATATTAGCACTCAGTGATTGGTCGGTGTAATCTTGACGTGCATCAATCGCATAGTTGGCTGATATTTCAGTGCCATTACTCAAACTATATCTAGCCCCGACACCTGCGTTATAAACTACTTCATCCGGCTCAATACCTTCAGTGGTAAATTGAGCGCCGCCACCTGCAAACGAAGACGTTAAGCTAGAGCGGTCAGTCATCACATCATAACCGACACCGGCGTTGACCATTATAGATAAGCTATCTGATACCGTTTGACTCGCTTTAGCACCGACACCGATGACTAAGCTATCTGCACTGTCATCATCTACATTTAAGTTTAATGCACCCGCACCAGACTCACGATAACTATCCACATTTACATAACTATAATCAGCATGTAGGTAGGGCGTAACCGTTGTTTTGGTTGATACCTGAAAACTACGTTCAACTTCAGCACTTAATTGAACATTCCAGCTATCATAATCAGCACTCGCTACATCACCGGTGAACAGACGACGGTGACTATCATAGTTAGACATACCCACACCTGCTTGAAGGTTTAACGCCGTAGCTTCATCCAATGTCTTACTGGCATAAACTTTAGCGATATAGCTATCCATATCAACATTGTGCGTACCGGCTGCTAAATTACTTTTAACGTCACTATTAATATAAGCCAATGCAGCCCCGACATTCCATGATGAAGAAATATCACCATCAATACCGACGGCTAAACCATAACTATTCACATCGTAGCCTGTGACACGTTGACGAGTATCTTGTTCAGTTCTGCCACCAAAGGGTTTTAACCAAATATGACGGTCGGTGATAAAACCATCACCTGATGATTGGCCACGTAATGAACCTTGGCGAGAAGAAACGATACCCGTGACTGCATTGGCCGTAGTGTTGGTCATTTGAGCGGTACCGCCTGAAATACTCGGTAAGGTCGTCTCAACTGCACCTGCTAAGGCTTTCTGCGTGGTTAGTGCGCCTAGTTGAGTAATAACGCCATCCATTTCAACATTACCCGTTGAGCCGTTTGAGGCAAAGGCTTGGGATAAGTCATCCACAAGCTTAGCTGCACCCGAAGCAGCCGGCGTACTAGTATCTGTTGCAGCAGCTGCACCACTTGTGGCCGCGGTTAATATTAAATCAACCGTATCGCCATCCTTAACGGCGCTAAAATCAAACAAGGTTGAGTTGTCAGTAACAGAAAAGCTACCATCTGATACTAATGTACCGGCAGTGATAACGTTGGCCATGCTTGTGGTGGTGGAATTAGCATCTGTTACATCAATGTTGATTTTAGCATTGCTTGCCAATGTCACTGTGCCAGCCACAAGCAACTTACCAAAGGTCGTATCATTAGCCACACCGATGGATAGAACGCCATTTGCAGTTTGCGTGTAGTCGGCACCTAATAACAAGGTATCACCACTATGAATGGCTAGGGTACCGCCATCGACGGTGAGTGAACCTGCGTTATACCCCGTTAAGTCACCTGTAAAACGAGTACTTCCCGATAATAATTTAATGGCACCGACACCCGTAATATCAGCTGAAAAATCATAGACTGTATCAGTATGATTAAAGACTAATGAGCCAGTTCCTAAACCAAATTCCAATGTGCCCGTATTGAGCGTGCCGGCGGCTACCGCCGTTTCATCACTGGCTGCACCGATGCTTAGTGTGCTTGTTGAGCCGCTTTGGCTAGCAATAGTGGTAGTGCCCGTACCAGAGACCACTGTCACTGCGCCACCATTACTAATAGTGAGATTGCCAGTGCCAAGGTCACCCACGCGAAGAAAGGTATTATTTATCCAGGTAGAGCCAGCACCCTCTACGATGACAGTTCCTGTTGAGACAGAGCCTAGGCCTATAATGGCAGAAGTATTACTCACTGCACCACCATTACTAATAGTGAGGCTGCCGGTGCCAAGGTCACCCACGTGAAGAAAGGTATTATTTGTCCAAGTAGAGCTAGCCCCTTCGACGATGACAGTTCCTGTTGAGTTTAACCTACGGCCTATAATGCCATCGTTATTAGTCACAGCACCACCATTACGAATCGTGAGGTAACCGGTACCATATTCACCGATGTGAAGACCGGTATTAGTCCATGTAGAACCTGAACCCTCTACAATTACAGTACCAGTAGAGTTTAGATTATGGGCTATAAGGCCAACCTTATTAGTCACTGCGCCAGCATTACTAATCGTGAGGTGACCGGTGCCATTAAGGCCCACGGAAAGGTTGCTACTAGTTGTTGTTAAAGTAGATCCTGCGTCCTCGACGGTGACAGTGCCTGTTGAATATGATTGAGTGCCTATATAGCCAAGGTTATAATTCACTGTACCGCCATGACGAATAGTAAGGCTACCGCTGCCATTATCGCTGGCGCTGCCATTATCTCCCACCCGAAGCTGACCGGTGCTTGTCCAAATAGAGCCTAGACCCTCCACGGTGGCAGAACTTATTGATTTAGAATTACGGCCTATAGTGGCATTGGTATTACTCACAGCTCCGCCATTGCTAATAGTGAGAGTGCCGTTACCAGAATCACCGATACGAAGGTAGCCGGTGTTAGTCCAGGTCGAGCTTGCACCCTCTACGGTAACAGTGCCGGTTGAGCCTGAACCTCTGCCTACAATGCTATTGACATTATTCACTGTGCCGCCGTTGCTAATCGAGAGGCTACTGGTATTGGTATTAGTTGAACCAATAAACAGATCCAATGCAACTGCTCCGGCTGAAGTTACTTGAGCAGTGCCTGCATTATCAATATAAGCATCATCACTCGGAGTGGGGGATGAGATATCCCAGTGACTAGCTGTAAGCCAGTCACCGGTGGTGCCAGTCCAGTTGATAGTCGCTGCCAATACTTGTATCGGTACTGCACTTATTCCTGCTATTAAGAGTGCTGCACTGAGCTTACGCATTAGAGTATGTGTTGATGGAGAGTTACTTTTTATTTTACCTTTAGACTTACTGAATTGCCCTGAAATAATCCAGGATTGAGGGCTAATATTCCAAATAACTTTATACGCTTTATTCATGATAACGTGCAGACTCCCTGTCGGTTTAGGCCTGAAATTACTCTTTATCTTGATGCCACTTGTTCACGAATGGCTTTGTAGATTAAATTAAAATGATATTTAATTAGTTGAATGGACATACTACATTCTTTTACATATATTTACACTTAATGAAATATAGTTACGTTTTCTTTGGGTTTACGTTTGTTTTAAAGCGTTACGTTGGAATTTCTTGAACAATGGTCATTGTTTTATTACCCAGAATTAGAGGAGGATTGGAGACGGGTATATAGCGGTATCAAACGACACTGTTAATCCTAATAAACTAAGGCTTGAGAGTTATATTTATTTAGCTTTTCTATATTATTGAGATGTCGGTAATTAAGTGTTACTTTCTCTGTACCTATTTCATTGTGTTTAAGACTAATTACCATGACAACGTCAAAATCAGATCGCAACCTTTTTAATCGACTGCTTGCAGCATTTAGCATCATTCTGGTTGGTGGTTTATTGATTATTTCCTCGGTCAATCAAACGGGTAATAAAGTAGCCCATAATATGGATATGCTGGTTACTCACCAGTTGCCACAGCTTGATGCTATTCATGCTTTGCAGACGAATATTAAAAAGCTTGAGCTTGAGTTATATCGTTACTATGAAACAACCGATAGACAGGAATATCAAACAGTTTGGAATCAGTATCAAAGTGAAATGACCCAATTCCTAACAAAGTTAGATGATTCTTTTGTCAGCATTTTTATGGGAAATCTGACACGCTTAGACACCATTGCCAATCAGTTTGATCAAGAAATGAACTATGCAAGCACAGATTGGGAGTTACTACGGGCTTATTTGGTTGAGGCTCGGCAAATCAGCAAACAATTTGATGTTATTGTTAAACAAGAAGATCAAAACATCGCCAAAGCATTTAAAAGTTATGTGGGTGATACTGAAGATGTTATTTCCACAATGGTGTCTGCTCAAATTATTTTCAGTGTTTTTATTTTAGTAATCTTGCTTATTGTGGCCATTCTTTTTAAAAAGCAGCTTAAGCAACATGCTGTTCATCAAGAATTAGCACTGTATCCAGAACAAAACCCTCACCCGATATTGAAGTTGGATACAGAAGGCAACGCTTTATATTTAAACCCGGCGGCTATTAGCTTAGCAACATCATTAAACTGTATTTCAACGCCGTTAAAGCTTCTTCCTGCTACTATTTTAACTGATATAAATCGTCAATCTGACCAAGGATCAAGCTATAAATCAGCTGAATATCCTTTGGCACAACAACTATTTTCAGCTCAAGTGCATCGTAATCAAGGCGAGGATTATTTCTATGCTTATTTGGAAGATATTACTGATCGTGCCGAGGCTGAAAAAGAGCTGGTTCACCGATCAACACACGACTTGTTGACACAACTACCTAACCGTCGCCAACTTGAAGACACCTTAAAATTAAAAACAGAGCACGCAATAAAAAATCCGTTTGCAGTATTACTATTTAATGTCAGTCGACTTGAATTGATTAATGCATCCTTAGGCCATGAAATTAGTGACCAATTGTTAATCGCCATATCTCATCGACTACAAGCCTATGTGGTGCAATATAGTGCTCATGATTTGCAGTTATATGCATTTGAGTCACGAGGCTGGGTTATCGTTTGTGATCACTGTGACCAGCAAGCAGAAGTGACCGCCTTGGGCCATGAGTTAATGGCCTTATTTTCAACCCCTATTTCTCTTGGTAAAGCTGAGTTTAATATCAGCGCTAATATTGGTATAACGCTTTATCCTGAAGGCGGAAAAACTAGCCAAGATCTGCTACGTAATACCGATGCGGCGATGAGACAGGGCTTCCGTGACAGTCAGGCTGTACGCCTTTACACGCAAGACTTAACGGAGCAAGCATCGCATTGGCTTAGACTTGAACAAGGTTTAAAACAAGCGCTCACCAATAATGATTTTCTGGTTTATATTCAGCCGAAAGTACATGCTAATAATGGTCATTTTGCAGGTGGTGAAGCATTGATTCGCTGGCAGTTTGAAGGGCAATGGATCTCACCTGCTGAATTTATACCGGTGGCTGAAGAAAGTGGATTGATTCATGCGATTGGCGAATGGGTGCTTAATACAGCATGCCAACAGTGGGTAGATTGGAGCAAGGAAGGCTTAAAACCTAAACGGTTAGCCGTTAATGTGTCGGTGCAGCAATTTGTACAAGATGACTTTATCGACATCATCAAACAGAGTTTACAATCAACGGGCATGGTCGCAACAGAGCTGGAACTTGAAATCACCGAAGAAGTGGCAAGCCAAGATCCTGAAAAGATCATCCACACCATGAAAGGCTTAAAAGAATTAGGTGTTCGTTTAGCCATTGATGATTTTGGCACCGGTTATTCTAGTTTGGCTTATTTAAGACGTTTTCCTGTCGACACTTTAAAAATTGATCGTGCATTTGTTGGCACAATGGAAGTGAATGAGAATAATGCTGCCATTGTCCGAATGATTATGTCGCTAGCCAAAGAACTAAAATTAGAAGTAGTTGCTGAGGGTGTTGAAAACAAACAGCAGCAATTATTATTGGCTCACTTAGACTGTGATTTAATCCAAGGGTTTTATTTCCATAAACCTATGGACTTTGCAGCTTATGGTGAGTTACTTGCTCAACAATAATAGAGACAATGTCGTTATTACTAATGTAATGTGTAATTGCTTATTTTAAGGGCTGCATTTCAACACAAAAAAGGCACCCGAAGGTGCCTTTTTACATACCCGTTTATTATCTAAACTAGAACATCATTCTAATATTGGCACTCAGTGATTGGTCGGTGTAATCTTGACGTGCATCAATCGTATAGTTTGCTGATATTTCAGTACCATTAGTTAAGCTATATTTAGCACCAATACCCGCGTTATAAACCACTTCATCAGGTTCAATACCTTCAGTAGTAAATTGAGCACCGCCCCCTGCAAACGAAGAGGTGAGGCTAGAACGGTCAGTCATTACATCATAACCCACACCAGCATTGACCATTATCGATAAGCTATCAGATACCGTGTGATTCGCTTTCGCACCGACACCGATGATTAAGCTATCGGCACTGTCATCATCGACGTTTAAGTTTAATGCCCCTGCACCTGATTCACGGTAGCTATCGACATTTACATAACTATAATCAGCCTGTAAGTAGGGCGTGAAGATGGTTTTATCTGATACTTGAAAGCTACGTTCAACTTCAGCGCTTAACTGTACATTCCAGCTATCATAATCAGCACTGGCCACATCGCCTGTAAAAATACGACGATGACTGTCATAGTTAGACGTACCTACACCCGCTTGAAGGTTTAACACTGTGGCTTCATCCAGTGTTTTAGTGGCATACACTTTAGCGATATAACTATCCATATCCACATCGTGGCTACCGGCTGCTAAATTACTTTTAACGTCACTATTGATATAAGCCAATGCAGCACCGACATTCCATGATGCCGAAACA
>NVVP01000044.1 GCA_002402245.1 Gammaproteobacteria bacterium
AATGGAGCGGGTAAAAGCAGCCTAATAAAAATAATCATGGGCATTATGACCGCCAGTTCAGGTGAGGTTAAATTAGACCACCAGCCGATCAATACGTATTCACAAAAACAACGTGCACGTAAAATAAGCTATGTGCCACAAGTGCATAATCAAAACCTCAACTTCAGCGTCGAAGAATTCATTAAAATGGGCCGCTATGCCCACCACTCGGCTTTTTCAGATTGGAATCAAGATGACAACATTGCCTTTGAACGAGCGATCAACATTACTCAGACAGAAGGGTTTCTTAAGCGTCATATCAACTCATTAAGTGGCGGCGAAACCCAACGAGTGATGATTGCCGCAGCACTGTGTCAGTACACACCGATATTATTACTTGATGAACCGACCAGCTTTCTAGATCCTCATCATCAAGTCGAAGTTCACCATCTTATTCATACGCTAAATAAGCAACATGGCATGAGTATTATTGAAGTCAGCCATGATTTTAATCATGCCGCGCAGCACAGTCAGCATATTTTAGCTTTAAAACACGGTAAACGACTATGGCATGGGCCCGCAAAAGACATTCTTGATAGTGACATATTGTATTCACTCTATGACCAACATTTTGTCTTTACCTCTCACCCTGAAACAGGGGCCAAAATTGCCCTAGCAAGTGAGCGCTGATGAAACCAAGTACTATTCTTAGCCTAATTGTATTACTCAGCGTCAGCGTGCTTTGCCTAAGTCCTTTTCTTGGGGCAGCCACCAGCAGTAACCCTGAAATACAGCAGCATATTTTGACCCAATTACGTATTCCTCGAGTTATATTGGCTTTTCTAGCCGGTGCAGGCTTGGCTTTATGTGGCATGGTCTTTCAAGCCATGTTTCATAACCCTTTAGCCACCCCGTTTACATTAGGCGTTGCCAGTGGTGCTTCACTTGGTGCGGCACTGTATATTTACCTTGGCATAAGTATTAGTTTATTAGGCATTGAAGGCATTAGCTTTGCCGCATTTCTCGGTGCCTTAATCGCCATTAGTATTGTCTATTCCATTAGCCGACTGCAACGAGGTTTTTCTCCTGAAACCTTATTACTCACCGGCGTAGCCATTAGCTTCTTCTTTTCCAGTTTAATTTTGTTTATTCAATATTTAAGCAATATTAATGATTCCTACCAAATCATGCATTGGCTTATGGGCAGCTTAACCACCATTGCCTATCATGATGTATTGCAACTGCTGCCTTTCGTGAGTATTACTGCCGTTGTAATCACCCTGTTAAGCCGCGAGTTAAACCTGCTTACCTCCGGAGATGACATTGCCTTAAGTCGTGGTGTAGCAGTTAATACCGTTCGCTATATTCTGTTTTTCATTACCTCCTTATGTGTCGGTGCGATTGTGGCAATATGTGGCCCTATTGGCTTTATCGGCATGATGATTCCCCATATTAGTCGCTTACTTATTGGCAGCGATCATCGTTACCTTATCCCAGCCAGCCTATTGTTAGGCGGTAGCTTTTTAATTCTATGTGACACCCTTGCTAGGCTAATTATCGCCCCAGCGGAGATCCCTGTTGGCGTTATTACCACCTTACTCGGCGGGCCTTTTTTCCTTTGGTTATTGATTAAATCTAAAGCCACAATGAATAAATAACAAATAAATACTTCATTCTTGACTTAACTCAAGTAAATCCTATGTTTAACTGCGGACAAAATAGGTGGTTTCACGTAAAATACGCCCTAATCACCTATTTTTTATATTGGAATTACCATGTCTAATTTTGTTATTTGTGCCATGTATAAATTTGTCACATTAGAAGACTACCAACAATTAAAAGCACCGCTACTCAATTTCATGCTTGATCAAGATATTCGTGGCACCTTATTACTGGCCAGCGAAGGCGTTAATGGTACCGTTTCAGGCTCGAGAAAAAGCATTGATGCACTATTGAATTACTTTCAGCAAGATGCGCGGTTAGCCAATATCAATTATAAAGAATCATTCACTGACGCCACGCCATTTTTGCGTACCCGCGTTAAACTGAAAAAAGAAATCGTCACCATGGGTGTTGAAGGCATTGATCCCAAACATGTGGTCGGTACCTATGTAAAAGCCAAAGACTGGAACGCACTAATTAGTGATCCAGAAGTATTATTAGTCGATACCCGTAATGATTATGAAGTGCAGGTCGGCACCTTTAAAAATGCAATTAACCCGGTCACCGAAAGCTTTCGTGAATTTCCGGATTATGTGAAAGAACATTTTGACCCTAAAAAACATAAAAAGATCGCCATGTATTGCACCGGCGGCATCCGTTGTGAAAAATCAACCGCGTTTATGAAAGAACAAGGCTTTGAAGAGGTTTATCATCTTGAAGGTGGCATTCTTAAATATCTCGAAGACGTGCCTGAAGAAGACACCTTATGGGAAGGCGAATGTTTTGTATTTGATGAGCGCGTAACCGTCAATCATCAACTAGAAAAAGGCCAATACGAGCAATGTAATGCCTGCCGCCTGCCGATTACCGAACAAGACATGCAAAGCGAACATTATATTCATGGTGTCAGCTGCCCTGCTTGCTTTGATAAAACAAGCGATGAACAAAAAGCCCGTTATGCTGAACGTGAAAAACAAATCAAACTAGCTGAAAAACGGGGTGAAGCACATATTGGTGCTGATTCAGCCAAAGCCATCGCCCAACATCGTGCAGAAAAACAACAGTTAAAAGAAGAGCAGCGTCAGTTTTCTCTCAAGCAGCAAAATAGTTAAATAACAGCCATAGCCCCGCTCATAATGCAGCCATTAATTGACAGCCATTGCCATCTTGATTTTGAACAATTTGATCATGACCGTGAAGCCATTCTGCAACACTGCCAACAGCTAGGCGTTAACGATATTGTTCTGCCTGCGGTAATGGCTAGTTCATGGYCRAGYTTAATTGAWRTWGCYCRSTCATCAMCTATGYTGCACYTYGCYTTGGGTTTRCACCCTYTATTTATGGCGCAGCATAAACAAGAWCATCTRGAYMAATTAGAGMAGYTKSTTCAACARCATAACCCCATYGCAATYGGTGARATYGGCTTAGACTTTTATCATCCAGAGCATGACAAAGCAGCTCAAAYAGACCTGTTCTCAAARCARTTRAACATCGCYCAARCWMAKMAWCTACCWGTKTTATTACATRTTAGAAAAGCSCACGATCCAACCCTGCAACTATTAAAAAAAATACCTGTCTRCGGCGGTATAGTGCACGCCTTTAATGGYAGCCTACAACAAGCCGACAGCTATCAAAAATTAGGTTTTKTATTTGGTGTYGGCGGYGTAATCAGYAAYCCKAAAGCYMATAAATTAAGACGRCTATTTGCAGCACTGCCYCTATCTAGCCTCGTRCTTGAAACCGATGCWCCTGATATGCCKCTYTATCAACAACACGGYCAGCGAAATACGCCTGAGAATATYCCRTTAATTTTAGACTTCCTCRCTGAAATACGMTCTGAAARCAGACAMGACATTGCTCAAGCCACCCGCGATAATAGTCGTCGAATATTAAACATATAAGCAGCTAATGACAGCATGACCACACTAAAATACTTATCCGGCTATCCKCAAGCKACCTTAGACCAAGTTGAATCRTTAATCGACAGCAAASGKTTATCGACGCTGTTATTAAAAAAATACCCKCGCAGCCACGAGATTAAAAATAATAAAGCACTYTATARYTATGTRATGGARCTMAAGAAWCARTTTATTCGCAAATCMTCKCCACTGAGTAAAATTRTTTACGATGATAAACTYGATGTACTTCATCARGCCTTAGGYTTACATACATTTGTATCACGCGTGCAAGGTGGCAAGCTCAAGTCTAARAATGAAATACGCATTGGCTCRATATTTAAAACMGTRCCACTTGAATTTTTAASCATGATTGTCGTGCATGAACTGGCACATTTAAAAGAAAAAGATCACAATAAAGCCTTTTATAAACTGTGTGAGCATATGCAGCCTGATTATCATCAATTAGAATTTGATACACGCCTCTACCTCACCCACTTAGAACAGATCGGAACACTCTATTAGATGACCAAACTCCACGCTCAACTAGGGCTTATCAACCCCAAAAGCCCCGATAATGTCGGTGCGATATTACGCGCCGCCGCCAATTACAATGTTGACAAGGTTGTCTACACTGGCAATCGCTATCCACGTGCAATTGAGCGCAGTGCGCGTTCCGTCGATATGAGCCGTAAAATAGGCAGAAATATTCCCATCGAGCCAACACAAAACCTAATCGAGAGTGCCCGAGCCGAAGGTTTAGTACCTGTGTGCATTGAATTTGCAGAAAATGCCATCGCCCTGCCCGACTTTAGCCATCCCGATAATGCCTTTTATATTTTTGGCCCAGAAGACGGCTCGATTGAACAAGAGATTATCGACCAAGCCGACTTTGTCGTCTTTGTGCCCACTATCGGCAGCATGAATTTATCAGCCAGCGTCAATGTACTACTCTATGATCGATTAGCTAAATCGGCCCGTTATGGTACTGATAATGACTTTATTAAGAGTAGCCGAGATACTAATAATCGTTTGAAGGTATCAGTTAAGTTAATACCTAACAGAAAATAGATATTTCCTGCTTTTAGCTTGATTATTAAATTACTAGGCCTTGCGTGCTAGATAGAGCAACATATCTAATTAACATTAAAAACAGACCTCAATGAATGCACGGTTTCAGCTTGATTATCAACTTACTAGGCGATATAGTCCTTATATGTATAGAAATTACAGGGAAAATTTGTTCCCGTTAATAACTAGTTATGTTCCGTAAACAATGAGAAAACTAAACTCGAAAGAAATGGCTCTTTTAAGTAAACTTTTAGAAATTGCAAACATTGAAGCTGATGTTCAAAATCTCGAAGTGTCAGAAATGAATGATGGTGGTATGGGAAGTTTAGCCATTGGAAGCAACTACGAATCAAGAATGCTCGGCAGAGAAGTTGCCGAGTATTCCTTTAATGACCTTGATGGCATGCATATATCAGCAACGCTAAATATTGACAGAGATAATCAACTATATGAAATTGATATTTTTAAAGCTGACTTTTCACCCACTCTATGCTTAAAATAAAAAACATAACAAGGCATTCAAGCGGGACTACCTTCGGTAGCCCCTTAATTTAACGTTATGCATCTAAAACGGTGGGAGATTCATGTTAGAACTTAAGCCAAATTGTGAGTGCTGTAACAAGGACTTACCTCCAGAATCAACTGAAGCAGTAATCTGCACTTTTGAATGTACATTTTGTGTTGAATGCGCTGAGGGTGTTCTTAACCATATCTGTCCAAATTGCTCAGGTAATTTTGTGCCACGGCCAATACGTCCAGTTGCTGCACTTAAAAACAACCCAGCATCTACCACTCGCGTACTAAAAGAAGGTGGGTGCAAAGCCAATGCATAACAAGGCTGGTCATAAAAGCGCACCTACGGTGCTTGGACGCTCATTTTGTTCGCTCCCATGCCAGCGGCGTTATGTGTCAGGTAAAAATTTAAAGTTTCTAGGAAATAATGAATGAGATTCAGTCATATAGGGATTCCAGTAACCGGAAGTTTTGAAGGGGAAATTGATCTGCCTCATTTAAAAATGACAGTTTCAGATCATGAAAACAATCCCTATGGAATTCAATGGCAACGATATTGGGATAGCGCCCCATATCCCGAGCTTGTAAAAACAATTTCTCATGTGGCATTCGAAGTTGATGATCTTGATGCTGAATTAGAGGGGAAAAAGGTTATTATTGAGCCCAATTCACCAAGTGAAGGTTTGAGAGTCGCTTTCATTGAAGTTAATGGCGCGCCAGTTGAACTTATGGAATATGCTAAAAATGTGAAAAACACATAACAAGTTTATCAAACATCGTTCCGGCAAAAAACACGACCTCCACTGGACGCGCTAACGCGCACCGTTTATAAAAGCGTTACAAGGCACAATAAAGTATGGCTGTATACAATACTGCATCAGATTCTGCCAACACAGCTATAAGGGCTTTTCTTACGAAAGTCGGCGAACATTATCTTGGCCATTCATTTAATACCGGCAGCGGTAAAGGGAAAGCCCTTTGGCTTTCTATTCGCGACGATGATTTTAATGGTTGCTGTGCTTATTGTGGGGAAAGGCACGAAAAGCTCCAAATTGAGCATGTATTAATGTTCAATCGCACTGAATTTGGTTTGCATCACCCTGGTAATATTATTCCATGCTGCAAAGAGTGCAATAAACGGGAGCGCCTTGAAGATAAAACTTACTNGYARMWGRGASYAGMAWMTRGTYAWWNTGTRWGRRNGTRKAKKCGAATCAATCCAGGCCGCAGCAAGAAAACAAAAGATTCTGGATAATTTCAAGAAGCATAAATATCCAGAACTTAACATCAACGAAGAGCATGCTATTCGCGTTATCGCCAGTAGTCTATATGAGAATATAAAAACAGAATCTGAGAAGTCACTAGATTTATACAAACAATTAGATGAGGCATTTGTGCAGTGATGCCTTGTAACAAGTGTGTCAATTTGACGCATTTACGCTGCGCTTCAATGCGCAAATTACACAGGCGTTAGATAGACGAAAAGAAATAATATAAAGACTTGTGGAAAACAACTATCAATTCGGCGAACAAATTCAACTTGACGGCACTAACGGGAAATCAAAACCAATATCTAACCATGGGTTCCACGAGATGTCTTCGCTTCGCTCAGACACACGTGAACCCGGTCGTTAAAGGGCGCTGCCGGTTTTGTTTGTGGTCAGTGCCGTTCAAATAGACCATCACATCTCCAAACTATCCAACCTCAAGAATCAGCAAGCTCCTATACCTATCCAGTCGTTCCTGGTGCCATTTACAAAGCTGGCAGTAAACGGCAAACTAAACGCATTCGTCGTGGCTAACCTCAACCGACTATTGCGGTGTCYTYGGCAACCATATTCTTTCGGGAGTACTTAAGTGGCAGAGGCTACGCTCGCGCTTCGCAACGCGGTAAAAACGGGTTACATGCGTTGCCTATTAACAAGARCAAGCAGATCGCAGCTACGCTGCTCGGACGTCCGTACCGGCCGCCGCTGTTGTGGTCGTTAGAGCTACACAAGAATGAAACCGAGAAAAGTAATCATAGCTACGGATAAAGAATATTCAGATGAATACGAATATATCCTTGATGATCTATTTAAAAGGAAAATTGATCTTTTTTGTGCTTGGGGTAAATATTGTGGACAATGGGATACAGCAATGGATTTATTCATAACAGATCCTAAGCGTATGGATGAAGAGCATCATATAACTACCACCTGCCATAACGATGAGCCGTTCGATGATGTTTTAAATATGGCTGAGCTATGGTTCTCCGAAAAAAGAGGCAATGAAGTTGAAATTATCAAGCTCTAACAAACAGCTCAAGCCGACCTCCACTGCGTTGCTCGTTTTGTGCTTTTCCGCTACGCTCGCACAAAACAACCAACTCCGTTCCGGCTGCTTAGCTGGGCGTTATAAGTAATATAGATGAAACGCTATTTCCTAAATGCTCTGTTAATTTTTGTCGCTCTGCTTGTTGGTAGTATTGCTACAAGTCTAAATTCGGAGTCGACATTTAAATTGCTTGCTGTAGGGTTATTAATTCTGTCAGTCGTTACAGGCATGGTAAATTATCGTCACAAAAACTATGTGGGTATATTTTTTCCAACATTTAAAGATCTGCACTACAAGCTATCAAAGACCGAAATCAGTATCGCAGTATTCGGTGTGGCATTAATGGCATCCCCTTACATATTTATGTTAGCGGTGTTGGCGTGGTCATAGCTTATAACAAGGCCATGTTGTATGCCCAGCAAGCTGGGCCGGACAGCTTTTCCGCTGCTTCGCAGCTACAAACCTGCCGCAAATGACAGCGTTATACGGTACTTAAAACTAGCATGGCGACCCTTGCCAGATGCTATAGGCGATAAGGTCAGATTAAATAAATTGAGGGATACATATTGTTAAATATAACTGACAAATCGTTAGTTTCTGATTATTCCCAAGGTCAGCATTCCTTTAAGAACGTAAAACTTAAAGGAGAAGAATTTCAAAATCTTGTTGAAGAACTCATAGAAATTTTGCCTAACTATTATATAGAACCTTTATCAATGGCTAGCACTCTTGAGCGCTTAGGCAAGCCTGCTGCCGCGGCAAAGCTTAGGTTAAAGCTTCCCGAAGTAACCAAAATTCGATCTGGCGATGTTGGAGAAATTATCACAACGGATTATATTGATGAACAAACAGTTTTTTCTGTACCAATTAAGAAATTGAGATGGAAAGATCACCGCAATATGGCAATGCGTGGTGATGATGTTATCGGGGTACTTATAAATCAAGAGAATCAAACAATAAAATTCCTCAAAGCCGAAGCTAAAAGCAATCAATCGTTAAGTCGTAATGTTTTGATAAAAGCAAGGGATGAGCTTGATCTTGACGAGGGTCTACCCGCACCACATGCTCTTGCATTTGTGGCAGAAAGACTTAGAGAAACAGGCAGCCAAGCTGTGGCAGACCTTATAGAAAAAGCACAGCTTGTAGATGGTATTGGTAATAATCAAGTTGAGCACTTACTTTTCACCTTTACCGCATCGAACCCTGAGACACTTCAAAAAGAAGCTTTTGAAGGTTATAACGGTAATATAAAACAGTCCTCTGTTGGTTTCCAAGTTAGTAATCACCAAGAGATTATTGCAAGTGTTTATCAGGGG
This sequence comes from Gammaproteobacteria bacterium, assembly GCA_002402245.1. Taxonomy (GTDB): domain Bacteria; phylum Pseudomonadota; class Gammaproteobacteria; order Nitrosococcales; family Methylophagaceae. The sequence continues at coordinate 8,753 of NVVP01000044.1, forward strand.
GTGCTAGATGGCCTCGACGATTGAGGAAATAGAAGAAGCCATTCGGCAGGCAATAGCTACCGGTTTCAGAGGACGGTTACTTGAGCGGGGTTTGGCGCGTTCAATGATTTGGGTTGATGGTGAATTACCTGATGGTTCACCAAATTTTGCAGAAAAACTTAGTTACGATCTCCTATCCTACGGTTATTCTTTGTTATCTCTTGCTATTCGCCTCACAGAATTGAATGGCGATGCTGATCTTGCCCGTGCTGCATTTGAAAAATCCGCCACAGCAATAACTGACGTTATACATAATGGTAATTCTGATGATCCAGAAAGTGGCTTTCATAAGGTGTTGGCGGCATCAAGTTATCACCTAGGGCGTTTTTCGGCTAAAGCATTTTCATTACTCAATCATAGTATTGAAAATGAAAATTTGAGTCGAATAGAGAAAATGCTTTCGTTACTCATGTTAAGGCAGTTTTCTGAGCTTGAAGCTTCTGTCCTAGATTGGAAAACATCTGGTCTTGGGACTGACAATTCACTCGCTGAAAAGTTAGGCTTTGAAATTGACCAGCTTAGTGATCAACTTGAGTCAGAGGATCAAGAAGGGGAATTTGGAATAGCATCAATTGAGCTGCCTGTAATTGATTTAGCAATAACAGACAATTATTATTCTGCAATTTATGAATTTCTATTCGCACTAGAGACAGGAAATTCCGTGCTGCTAGAGGGTGCTATTAATCGGGTAGAAAGTAGCATGTCTGTTAGTGCAGAGCTTAACATGTTGCCGCAATGGTGGATTTTGAGAATAACCAAGCACCTATTTCGTGATCTTTGGGAGTCAAGCTTTCATAGGGTTATTCCTGTCTCTCCTGATCAAGAAAACAATGAGAATTGGACACTACTACGCTGGCTGTTTATTGCTTCACTGTTCAAAAGGAATAAGGCTGAGATTGATCTTTGGCCATCCCAGTTGGAGGGAGCTAGGCGTGCAGTTAGTGATTTTGACGATCTTGTGGTTTCACTGCCAACTAGCGCGGGTAAAACACGCATCGCAGAATTATGTATTCTTCGATGTTTGGCTATTGGAAAGCGCGTGCTATTTATTACGCCGCTCAGGGCATTGTCCGCTCAAACAGAGGCATCACTTCGTAAAACGTTTCTACCGTTAGGTAAATCAGTTTCTTCGCTTTATGGCAGTATTGGAACAAGCGACTTTGAGCAGAATGTAATTAAATCTCAAGACATAGTAGTGGGTACTCCAGAAAAATTAGATTTTGCCTTAAGAAATGACCCTTCATTAATAGATGACGTTGGACTCGTAGTTTTAGATGAAGGACATATGATCGGTCTAAACGAGCGAGAGCTCAGTTATGAGGTACAAATTCAGCGACTATTAAAACGAGATGATGCTGAGCAAAGAAGAATTGTTTGTCTTTCAGCCATATTACCTGATGGCGATCAGCTAGAAGATTTTGTGAGCTGGTTGAGGCGAGATAAGGATGGTGGCGCTATACAATCTATATGGCGACCTACAGACTTAAGATTTGGTGAAATTGTTTGGCAAGCAAATACTGGGCGAATTAACTTTACTATTGGTGAAGAGCAACCGTTTATCCCCAATTATATTCATCCCTTTGTTCCGCCAGTTGGCCGAAGAAAAAAGCCATTCCCTAAAGATAAAAAAGAACTAACTTTAGCGGCTACTTGGAGGTTAGTTCAGGATAACCATACAGTCCTAATATATTGCCCAGAAAAACGGTCTGTTAATAGTTTTGCAAAAGACATTATGGATTTGCATAAACGTGGGGCGCTTGATTCAGTATTGTCTGTTCCATTGCCGGAACTTGACCTAGCAATAGTGCTGGGGAATGAATGGCTGGGTGACGGCCATCCAATTGTTGAATGCTTAAAAATAGGTGTGGCTGTTCATCATGGTGCTCTTCCAACTCCTTTCAGGAAGGAAATGGAAAAGTTGTTACGCGAAGGTATTTTAAAAGTTACAGTTTCGTCTCCCACCCTTGCTCAAGGTCTAAATCTATCTGCAACTGCGGTTATTATTTATTCATTAACACGTAATAGAAATACAATAGATGCCTCTGAATTTAAAAATGTGATTGGTAGAGCTGGTAGAGCTTTTGTTGATACGCATGGGTTAGTCCTCTATCCAATATTTGAAAGACATGATTGGTTTCGAACTCAGTGGCGCAGGTTAGTGGAAGATACTAATGCTCGAAATATGGAGAGTGGCTTGGCACTTCTTGTTAGCACTCTCGTCAGTCGAATGGCTCAGGGTATTGGAAATACAGAAATTGATAGACTTCTTGAGTATGTTTTAAACAATGCTCAAACATGGGTATTTCCTGATGTTGCTAATGAGACCACAGAACAGATCGAGGCACAAAAAACTGCATGGAATAAGCATATCGTAAGCCTTGATACAGCTCTTCTTAGTATGTTGGGCGAGGAAGATGTTTCAATAGATGCTATACCAGATGCACTTGATGCAATCCTTCAATCTTCATTATGGCAAAGAAGGTTAAATCGTCATGATGAAGGGCAAAAAGGACTGTTTGATTCTGTATTAGCTCAAAGAGCTAAATATATATGGAATGTTACAACGACCCTTCAACGCAAAGGATATTTTCTTGCGGGGGTTGGGCTTGATACTGGTCAGAGGCTTGATGCTATATCTCCACAAGCAAATGTATTACTTGTAAATGCGAACGGATATATATCTGCCAATGAGCAGCAGTTAGCAATAGCTACAATAATACAGTTGGCTGAATTAGTCTTTGATATTGCACCTTTTACCCCGCGTAATTTACCTGATGACTGGAAAGAAATTTTGGCCATTTGGTTAAGAGGAGAAATTCTTGCAGAGCATGAATTTAATGATATCAACGAAGCTCTGATGTTTATAGAGGATGGCTTAATCTACCGTCTACCTTGGGGGTTAGAGGCAATAAGGGTTCGTGCACAAGCTAATGAAGATGTTATTTCAGATGGTGCAACAATAGTTGATTATGAAGTTGGGCTAGTAGTTCCTGCTATCGAAAATGGTACTTTAAATAGAAGTGCTGCACTGCTGATGCAAGCTGGATTTAACTCAAGAAAGGCCGCTATACATGCAGTCAATTCTACCAATGCTTCTTTCACAACGGGTGTTCAATTAAAAGCGTGGCTAAATTCTGTAGAGGTTTTTGATCTTGCAATCGGACTTGATTGGCCAACACCTGAAACTTCTAATTTATGGTGGAGTTTTATAAAAGAGTATGAGCCAAAATCAGAGAGTACTTGGAAATCGGTTAGTGCAGTAATATTTGCAACTTGGATTGATACCTTTGCTCCAGTTGAAGGGACGCCTGTAAAATTACAAAATCTTGAGGATGGCAACACTCAAATATTAGCATCAGATGGTGAGAAAATAGGTACTGCTAACTACCGATATAAATTACTCGAAGGTGGCGTTTACTACACTAAAATTCATAGTGATACTAGATATCTTGGCGTGACGTATTGGGGGGTTGGAAGCAGCCCGTTTGATTATCATGCCTAAGAACGGAAGAATTTCAGAGTGCTTTTTTATCCCAAAGTAAACTTTAGAGTTTAGTAAATGTACCGTATAACAATCACATGCACTCGGACATTAAAAAGCGTCGCTCGTTCCTCGCTTTGCTTTTTTCTGCCGGTGATGTGAAGCGTTATATATAGGGCGGTTGAAAATTCGCTCTGTTGTAGATGTGGGTATTTATACTTAATAAAAGTGGTTCTAACGCTATTTTGACTCTAAAAAAAGGCCATCAAAAAACTCGATGACCATCAATTAGTTAATTAACTAAAGAATTGCTTGTGGTTTTCTTCGCTGCCTTTGCTGCTTTCTTCTCTTTTGGTGTTAAAAGCGGTTTCTTTTTAATGTTTTTTTTACTGTCTTGGCCTTTACTCATGATACTTTCCTTTTTGAGGTGAATTCTTAAGCCTAAGTCAGTTTGAGCCAACCTAAGGACTGGGATTACGCAGTGACGTTGCGGGTCAAAGTGTAACTATATCAGTATGGCCCTAAGAATGAGAAATTGATAGCTTACATTAACCGGTTGTTATATGCGGCTGCTATATATTATGACTAAACTATTGAATATGAAGCCCTGGTAGCCTAAAACTAAATTGTCCGTTTTATCGGGGGAAGATCACGTAGTGAAGCTGGCGTTTAAGGCGTTAAATACACTCTGTATTGCATTAATTGTCTGTAATTATTCAGGTATAGTGAGGTGAAATGAAGTATATAACGCTGTTACTTTTTCTTTTTACATTTTATTCGTTTGCTGGGGATAGAGATATGAATAAGCCATTTGTAAAAGAAGTATTCCTGGCTGGTCAGACCGATATCAAGATAACGTTCAATGAAAGAATGTCTGAAGTGGGTTTGTTAAATATTGAAAACTACACATTAGTGGCAAGCCAACAAACAGGGTATAGATCATCACGCGACTAAGACTTTAACTATCCATTCAATAAAAAATGTTACTGGAAATGATGAGAAAACGATAATCGCAATAAGGTTTATCGAGCCAATTGAGCATTTTGAGTCCATTATTGTTACGGTTGTTGCTGTAAAAAATAGCTCTGGAATAATGATAGATCTCAATAGAAATTCTAGTAGTGGTACATTTTTTCCTCCTATGCTTATTTAACAAGGTATTTAATTTCACAATGAGTCGCTAGTTAACAAGGCCTTTTAACGGAACAAAAATAGTTGGCTTAAGACGGCGTGAGGAAAACTAGCATGTACTTTTAGCAAGTAACATCATAGGCTAGCTTATTATTTTTATAGCTTTAGGATATGTATGTACCACTATCGYCTTGTCATTTCATACAAAGGCACTCACTACTTTGGTTGGCAAGATTTAGGTGTAAATGAACAAAAACCAACCATTCAAGCAAGCATCCAGCAGGTTCTAAAAAGAATCTGCAACTATCAGGATTGTATTGTTTCTGGAGCTAGTCGAACTGATGCAGGTGTTCATGCCCAAGGTCAGGTAGCAAAAATATCTATTCCTATCTCAATTGAGGTAGAAAAGCTGCTGTTAGGCATGAACTCACTACTACCCAATGATATCCGTATTGTGCAATGTGGATCTTGTGATCCAGAGTTTAATTCTAATAAGGATAGTAAAAGTAAGGAGTATCATTACTATTTTTGTAATGACTCAATTTACAATCCTATTTTTAATGATTCTGTAGTCCATATTTTTGATATGAACACTAGAAAAGATCTTAATATAGCGCTTATGCAGCAAGCGTGTAAGCTTTTCATTGGTAAACATGATTTTTATAGTTTTGCAAAACGAGATAGCAATATAGCTTCAACTATTCGTACTGTTTTTAGCTGTGAAATTGTCAAGGTTGAGCCATCATCCTTTGGAAGTAACACTTACTACCTTAAGATTGTAGGCGATGGTTTTTTAAAACAAATGGTTAGATATATTGCGAGTTCATTATTCGCAGTGGGTAAAGAACAGCTTAATTTGAGTGATATTAGTGACGCATTAGCAAAGCATAAAGAACAAAAAATAAGCCCCAAAGCGAAGCCTCATGGTCTGCATTTAATTAAAATTAGTTATTAGAATATCCTAACAATTTCTTCAAGTGGATAGTCAAACAAGAATCGGGAATCAATAAGGTCGATTTAGGTTGATTTATCATTATAAAATAATAATAAGCGTAATTAAGTGACTATGGATATAAATGAAATAACTAATAAAATTAGTCTGATCCACTTGATTTTTTCTGGTCTTATAAAACATACTGTTCTCCCCTATAAAGGAGAAATAGATTATGAGAAGTGGATATCGAATATTTATCGTTGCAGTCCTCAGTTTGATAGTAGCAACTGGATGCGTATCGCAGAAGGAGGCGATGATTAAAGATGGTTACCCATTAGCGTATGCAGAAGGCTTCGACGATGGGTGCCATAGTGGAAACAAAGCAGGCGGGAGCTTCTTCGATGAGTTCAAGAAAGATGTCGCTCGCTTCTCCCTAGAGAGCGAGTACGCACAAGGTTGGTCAGATGGTTTTAGACAATGTGAATCTCAACAGGAAGCAACGCAACGCCAAATGAGGGTTGCAATCGAGCAACAAAAGCTGGTTGAGCAGCGGAAGGCTAGCGAGCGTGCAGAGCAATATCATCTAGAGCGTCAGCTGTTAAAAGGCATCGATACTTCTAATTTCAAGTATTTGGAGTCATCCAATAAATAGTAAATCAAGTTGACTGCCCGATTGATTATTAAAACATTTCATATTTCATAAATTTGATTGGATAAAATGAACAGTTTAAGCAAAAAACTTATCGCTATTGCCCTTGTATTACTACTTGATTGTCTGGTGTTCATTGTTTGGAGTGATGCATCGCATTGGGCGGCCTTTGGTGTAAAGGACAAGGAATATCGAGATTATTTAGACCTATGTACTGTTCTAGTCCTCTCTTTTTTACTAGCAGGTCGGCTTATTTTTTGGCTGTGTTTATGGAAAATTAACTACCATGGGAGAACAATCCTACTGGTATTTTCAGGTCACGCCCTGCTCGGGTTAGTTCCCACCCTCCTCTTTTCGGCTGGAATATGGGCTCAGGGTGTGGGTGAGGGTTCTGTTTTTAACTTGGGGTTTTGGCATTCTATTGTAGAAATTTTCACGGTAACCATTCACTGGCAGGTAAATGGCGAACAAATTCTAACTGGGGCGTTAGAAGCTTGGTTACCTTGGGTTTTGGGTTCTGTTCTGTCTGCCAGCATAGTATTCTGGACGTTTAGACCACCTCGAAAAATTGCATGAGGAATAAAGGATAAAGCCAACTTAATTATCTTCATACTACATTTATGCTGAAAAATAGGCGTTAGTATTAAGCTAAATTTCCTAAATTTATTATTCCTTAACTATATCCACCTACATTGATAAGACCTGTTAACAGGTCTATAATTAGGTCTTTATACTCTGGAGTGACTCCAATGCAAACTAAATTTTCAGAAGATGTTATTTCCCTATCAGATCTCAAAGTAAACCCAGGTAAAGTTATTAACCATGCCAATACTTCCCACCGGCCTATTCTTTTAACTAGCCGTGGACGTGGAGTAGCTGTAGTTCAAGGACTCGAAGAATTTGAAAAAAACGGCGAAGAGCTGGCATTTGTAAAAGCAATTGCTCAAGGCCTAATGGATATTGAAGAAGGTAACGTTACCAGCCTTCAAGATGCTAAGAAAAGATTAGGCCTTAAGTAGGTGAAAATCTCCTTTTCAGGCTCTGCATTCGAAGATATTGAAAGCATTAAGGAGTACTACGTTAAATTAGAGGTTCCAGAGATTGGAGAAAACTTCGTTGTTGCTATTTTCAAGCATATTGAAACATTAACTGAGCATCCAGATATAGGTAGAATTGTTCCTGAATTTAATGAAAATCACATCCGCGAACTTATCCACCCTCCTTTTCGAATTGTATACCTACGGGGGCAAACTGTAGTACAAATAATTAGAGTGTGGCGAAGTGAAAGACTGTTGAAGCTTAGTGAAGATAAAACATAAGCACGCAACGGCATCCCTAGAAAATAAAACCAATCTAGGGCTAGCCTGTTAACTTAAATTATAAACACTCTGCATTTAGTAATGCTGAATCAATATCCTGACCATAGCATTCCCATTCAAACTTCTCTAATTCATCATTGTAGCTAGGCTCTAATACAATATAGTGCTCGCCTTCTCCATCAAGCCACACTTCGATAGCGACCATTCCGCGATCATAAATATCAATGGTATAACGTTCGTTACCTGAAGGATCGGTAAACTCGTCTGCACTATGACCTATTTCTTCTAAGGTTTTTGGCCAGATCTCACTATGTGTATTGGGATATTCTAGGACTTTGGGCATTAATAATAATGCTTGTTGGTAAGCAGGTTCTAGTTCTAGTTTTATTTCTGCTAGTTCAAGCGCTTCCTCTCGTTGCCACTCTGCATACTCCGCTTCATCTATATATTGTTGATAAGCAGGAATTGCGACTGCAGCTAACATACCTATTATCATAAATAACAGCATGAATGATACGACGGCCCCCGCACCTGAACGAGGGATAAACAAAGACAGGAACCAGGCAAATTTGTGACGCTTTGGGAAGCTGACTGTTTGCTCTTGGCGAAATGCTAATACGGCTGCCATACGTTTAGTTAGCCAAGGATAATCACTGTTTATTTCATTAAATGACATCCAAAACTCACCGGTTTCATTCACTTGTTTTAGATAGGCTTCTAAATTTAATGATTTCCAACGAGTGTCGCCGGCTGAGATTGCTGCCATCGCAGCGACTGCATCGGCATCACTATTACAACAATAAGCACCGTAGCGATCACAGGTATATTCTTGGGCGCGTCGATAAGCTGGGCCTAATAAAGGAAAGAATAATGCAGGTAATAGAAAGACTGCCCATTGCAAATGTTTACGGTGTAAATGACCTAGTTCGTGACCAATATAAAAATCAATGGCTGTCGGTTGCTGCTCTAAAGCATCAACCACGTCACTAAATAAGACTAAGAAGTTGCGGCCTCTAAAGCGTGTGGCTAGGGCATTAAAAAAGTCGGTGCGGAGTAAATACGCTTCTGGGACAGTATCTAAGCCTATTTTCTTACTATTTCGTTCTAGTGAGGCGTAGAGATCAGGATATTGCTCGGCGGTGATGCGTACGCCATTACCTTTTAAGTGAGTAATAAAAGCGGAGTGCGCAAATAAGAAAAATAAATAACCAAAGAGTAAATAAATAAGCAGAATACCAAAGGTGCCAATGGTTAATAACAACCAGAACAAACCGGCTAATACGCAGCTAATTTTAAATAGGCTTCGTTCATGTTTATAAATCAAATTCACTTCAATTACTCATGCTAATTTAAAAGTCTGTATCCTGTTATTTTTAAAAATTTGTGTCAAGTTTATAACTCACACTTTCACCTCTAAAAAATACGAGCACACACTATGGACCACCCTTCTTTGTTTGAACGCACTCATATCTTAATTGGCGATGAGGGTATCGAGCGCTTACAGCAATCACATGTCTTTCTTGCCGGCATTGGTGGTGTGGGTTCATTTACGGCTGAGGCATTAGCACGTATGGGTGTGGGCACACTTACTTTGGTTGACCATGATGTGGTGTCTGCATCTAATATTAATCGCCAGTTGATCGCTTTAAACTCAACAGTGGGTATCTCTAAAGCGGAAGTAATGGCTGCGCGCATTATGGATATTAATCCTGATTGTACGGTTAATATTATTAAAGAGTTTTTAACCCCTGAAAATATTCCTACATTACTTGAACAACCATTTGATGCTGTGATTGATGCTATTGATAGCATGAGCAGTAAAACAACGCTGATTGAAACTGCATGGAAAAACAACATGCCTATTTTCGCCAGCATGGGTGCCGGTGGCAAAGTCGATCCAACACAAATACGTACCGGCGATATGATGGATACGTCTATTTGTAAGCTTGCTAAACAATTGCGTGGGCATTTACGTCGTCGTGGTGTCGGTCGTGGTGTTCAAACGGTGTTTTCACTTGAACCACCTTTACCACCTCTTCCTCCTGAAAGTGTAGGCCGAGGTCGTCCTCGTGCTGTTAATGGCACCATGAGTTATATGCCTTCACTATTTGGTCTAACCTTAGCCGGTATGGTGACTAATCATATTATTGGTGATGCGCGACGTGTCTGATCCGACTAATGTGCTTAATTGCACCGCGGTTCAACAAGTACAATTAGCTCAATTACTCAAACCTTACGGTATTGAAATTAAACATGTCGCTGATGATGAGTCTATTCCTGGTAGTTTTTTTGGTGAGCGTGAAGCGGGCTTGGTAGGCAATCAATTATTACTTCGACACGACACGCCTATTCATTCAGCCCTGCATGAGGCCGGCCATTATATTTGTATGGATCCCAAACGCAGAGAAAATCTCGATACTGATGCTGAAGGTGATTATGACGAAGAGAATAGTGTGTGTTATTTGCAGATTTTATTGGCAGAACATTTAACGGGTGTTGGCAGCAAACGTATGATGATTGATATGGATCGCTGGGGATATACCTTTCGACTTGGTAGTGCACGTAAATGGTTCGAGAATGATGCTGACGATGCTAAACGGTGGTTAATACACTATCGCATTATTAATCAACAACAATGTCCTACATGGCAATATAGACAGTCTTAATAGCAAGTAAACCTGCCTCACATTTTGTGCCAAAATTTCCGATAAAAAGATAATTTATTTCTTGACAGGAAAAGTTATTAACTTTTAGCGATGAATGTTAGGAAACGTTAATAACAAGTCGCGCTAAGTCATTGATTGCATTCCACGTGGATATAACCTATTGATTTCAATCAAAATTAAACCTATGGTTACTTTTTGACCAATCCGAGCTGGATTGTTACAGAATAATGACTTAGCACTTTCCTCAGGAGTTAACCACAGAGTTATCCACAGATAATGTGGGTAACTCTGTAAGCCGTTGATAGAGCATTCTCTGCCTCTTATTAACTACTTTTGGTCATGCCAAAGTCTTCAGCAAACTCCAAGGCATTGCCATCAGGATCTCGGCAAAAGAAAGCGGCTCGACCTGATTTGCTACGAGAGAATTCTACACCTGCTTTTTCAAGATCTTTAGCTAAGGTTTCAAGATCATCGACCACTAAAGCAATATGTCTATCTTTGCCTCCATGAGCCGGTCGACCTTCTTTTGGATCAGGATTAGGTAGCTTCATTAAATGCAGTTGCTGACCTTGAGGGTTTAAGTCTAACCACGCCCCCTCAAATGGAAAATTAGGACGAGACATATTCTGCTCAATCTTTAATACTCCACAATAAAAATCCAATGAACGCTGAACGTCCTCGACCAAAAAACTAGCATGGGCAATTGATTTAATCATTATTAACGACCTCTTTCTCTCCAAGTTTTAAACATGAGATAAGCTTTGAGCTATATCTATCCTTTGTTGCGTTCACTTCTTGCGACACCATAGGCAGCGACTAGAATTAAACCTCCACCTAGCCATTCGTACAGTGTCATCACTTCATCTGTGAGCCACCATGCAGCAATCGCCGCGACGATTAATTCAAACAACATAATAACCGACGATTGATAAAGTGGCATTCTGGCGACACCATATAATACCGCTACCGTCATCACCACAATACCTAAACAACCTAATAACCATGCCCCAGCCCAAACCTGAATCGAAACATCAGGAATGCTAGATTGTTGAGCGAGTATGACTATCGCCGAAATAATGGTTACTCCCCACCAAATAACACCTGTTTTAGTCCGCATATCAACCGAGGCTAATTTCCGAGCTTGTAAGTTATTAACTGAAAAAGAAAAGCCAGCCATCAGTGCTAACCAATCAGCCAAGCCATGAGGCCATGGCCAGCCCATTTCAGGGTTCCATAACATCACCACCGATCCACTCATCGCTACACACAACATGATCATTGCTTGTGTAGATAGCTTTTCACCTAAACACCAGCGGCCTAATAATACCGCCCATAAAGGTGATAAATAAAATAACAACATTACTCGCATTACTTCACCTTCAATCAGCGCGATCACAAAAGCAACATTGGTAATACCTGCTGAAAAGGCCAGTAGTAATAAATCATTACGAATAGCGGAGGGAAATATGCCTCGTTTTAGTAAAAAAGGTAAGGTCATTACTGCTGCTGCTAGATACATAATCAGCGAGCTCCAGACCCCTGGCATACCGGCCATATCTAATAAGCGTAAGGGATACCAAATAATTCCCCACATCATAGAAGAAAATAATACGCAGGTAATGGCGAAACGGTTGGTGCTATATTGGGATGAATTCATAGCCGAGGTTATACCATGACTCTCTTAATATTAATTGAATAAATTATCGCGGCAACATGTAGTTACTGGGATTGAGTTTTTATTCGCTACTAATAACCCGCTATACTAGCCGTATTTTCCCCTACCTTATCTTCATTATGAATCCTGATTTAGCTAGTTTACATCCCTATCCTTTTGAGAAACTTGCCCAGTTAAAGCAAGACTGTAACCCACCAGCAGATAAAACCCATATTGCCCTTTCAATTGGTGAGCCAAAACACCCAACACCTGGTTTTATTACTGAGGCGGTGATTGAACATTTACATGGCTTATCACACTACCCGACTACAGCAGGTACGATTGAATTACGCCAAGCCATTGTTGATTGGTTAGATAAGCGTTTTCACTTAGATGGTCAGCTTGATCCTCGTACTCAAGTACTGCCTGTTAATGGAACTCGTGAAGCACTGTTTGCCTTTGCACAAGCGGTTGTTGATCGTAATAAGACGGCACCGTTAGTGATCATGCCTAATCCCTTTTATCAAATCTATGAAGGCGCTGCTATTTTAGCGGGGGCGGAACCTTACTTTCTTAATTGTTCTGCTGACAATAACTTTATCCCTGATTTTGCTAATATTAGTGCTGATATTTGGGATCGCTGCCAATTACTGTATTTATGTAGTCCAAGTAATCCAACTGGTTCTGTTATCGACCAAGCGACATTAACCACTCTGATTGATTTGGCACATAAACATGACTTTATTATTGCTGCTGATGAATGTTATTCAGAAATCTATTTTGATGAAGACCAGCCACCTATTGGCCTACTAGAAGCCGCTATTAAAGCAGGATTTAATGACTTGGGTCATTGCGTGGTATTCCATAGTCTATCAAAACGTTCTAATGCACCCGGCCTACGCTCTGGTTTTGTTGCAGGTGATGCCCGCATTATCAAAACATTCCTTCGATATCGTACTTATCATGGTTCAGCAATGCCCCCAGCCACTCAAGCAGCTTCTATTGTGGCCTGGAATGATGAAGATCATGTTGCTTATAATCGTGAACTTTATCGTGAGAAATTTGCCGCTGTTTTAGAAATTTTATCGCCTATAATGAATGTTAGCTTACCCGATGCTAGTTTTTATCTATGGGCTGAAACACCTATTTCAGATATCGACTTTGCACAAAAACTATTTGACCAGCATCATGTCACCGTCTTGCCTGGTAGTTTTTTAGCGCGAGATACTGAGCATGGCAATCCTGGTCAAAATCGTATTCGTATGGCATTGGTTGCTCCATTAGCAGAATGTATTGAAGCGGCCCAGCGAATTAAACAGTTAATTGAACAGCTTAAGGTAGAGAAATGATCTTATACGGCATTAAAAATTGCGATACCGTTAGAAAAGCACGTCGTTGGTGTGAGGCTAATGATATTAAGGTTACATTCCATGACTTTCGAGCGGATGGTTTAGATGAAACAATCTTAAATCAATGGTTAACATTAGTGACATGGGAAGACTTACTCAATAAACGTAGCACCACATGGCGTAATTTAGATGATCTTCGTAAAGATCAACTGGATGCCAATAATGCCATCGCCTTAATGATAGACAACCCGACTTTGATTAAACGTCCGGTATTAATTGATAACTCACACTGCATACTCGGCTTTAAAGCGGATATTTATGCCACCCATTTTGGAAAATAATAATGTCAGCAACTCTTGAATTAACTAAAGACCTTATCA
>NVVP01000045.1 GCA_002402245.1 Gammaproteobacteria bacterium
TAATCAAAGCAAAGACTAATGCCACTATTGGTGGTGGTATTTTATTTTCAAGTACGTGCATATATCCCCTATGGCACATAACGCCTTACTAACAAATACACAGGTTAAATCAAGTTTGCCGACCCCTTGATATTCTTGATAATTATTTAACGGCACTGTTAACAACTGAAGCGGGTAAAAATGAAACCGAACCTTCCGTATACCCCGAGTCTGGTTGTGGATACACTAAAGATATAATTGAGCCTTGGTAGATACCTTTCGCTGTTACCTCAAGCATTTCATTTACCTGAGCAAGTGACGACTGTTTGTCTATTAGCTTTGTTTGAAAATGTTTTGCCAGTGATTTTTTCAAATTCACGAGATCAATATTTTTAGTTATTACTGTACAGCCACCACCATTTGCAAAAGCAACGATATAGTTACGTCCCTTGTATGGTACAAAAACTGTTTTACCACCAAGCTCCCTCATAACTGGATCAGCTTGCTCGTTTGGAAGAGCCTTTCCACCTGCTGATTCGGCCATTGGCACTATATTATTAAAGTCATCTTGGTTTTGTATGCAAAACCCATCCAATATCTCAATCGTATATTGAGCTTCCAATTTGTCATCTGAAGCCAACACAGAAAATGACGCTATTAAAAAAATTATGGCTAATATTTTACGCATGATAATTCCTTGAGTGCCTAACGCCTCGTTAAGCGGCAAGTACTGTTGGGTATTTTTTTGCATCTTTTGCTCTTTTGCAAAAAAAGGCTCAACAGTATTTGTCCGAGGGTGCGAAGCGCCTGTTTTTAAACGACTTGTTATATTTGTTACGCGACACCACGATCACGACCCGGTTTGACTATAAGCAATGAATCCTGTAATTGGTTACGACAGGATTGAACAAATATTTCCACTTCATCTATGTTTGAAGGATAAGAATCGTGGAATACTTTATTCACTTCGTAATACTCTTCATAGTCTACCAAACTGTTACTTACAGGAATGGAGACATAGAACTTTTTTGACTCCAATTCCTGTCCTAGAGAATACCTCATTTCTTTATTGAGAAAAGTATCTTTAAACTTCATACATGCAATCTACCTTGAAAACATAACAGTATGTTTTATAAGGCCAATGGCCTTATAACAATTATTAAGTAGGTCACCTTCTAATTCTAGTTCAATTTTCATGATGACTTCTTAGCTCATTGAAATAATAGAAAATATACTAGCATAGCTAATTAAGGTTAGGAGAATTAAGGCCAAAAACAGGCCTAAATTAGTGACCAATAGGGTCTAGAGAATAAGGCTATCCTATCGTTCACTATCAAATTATGTGGGTGTATTATTACTAAGAGACTAACGAAGTACTATTTTGGCAGGGTCAAGAAGGAGCAAGGAGCTGCCAACTTGGTTTACTGTTTATTGTCATTTAACGAAGTAGCCGGCACGCGTTAGCGTGTCCGACTGTCTTTGCTTGTTCTTTGTTACTTATTAAACAGCAGTAACTTTATTTGCACAAGGGCCTTTTTGACCTTCGCCAACTTCAAATTCAACAGCTTGACCATCATTTAATGATGCGTATCCACCGTCTGCTTGAATTTCTGAATGATGAACAAACAGATCATTACCACCATCATCAGGTGTAATGAAACCGAAGCCTTTATCGGCATTAAACCATTTAACTGTACCTTTACTCATTTTATTTACTCAACTTAATTTGGTGAAATAGTATAAATATTACATTTGAATTCACCGGTTCAAATATACTGGAATTATATATGGGAATCAAAGCATCAGCCAACTTGATATTCTTTGTACTTAACAGTCAAAGCTCATTTAGGTTCAGGGCGATTTTCTTCATTCTTAAGTTTTTTGGCGTTACTTCTTTCTGCTTTTTCAGATCTCTTTTGCTTCTTACGTTCATTTTTATCAGCTAGGATCTTGATTGCCTCAGGTTTCGTTAGGCTAGGATGTTTTGCAAGTAACTCTTCGACCTTTTTATCAATCTTGGTCATGGGTTGAACCTCATAATTTATAAATTAAAATACTACCAGTATATACCTTAAGAAACTAAGGTGCTTTACCTTCGTCTTCGAGTTTTTTCAGCCAAAGGTCGTGATGTTGTTTGGCCCATGCGGTGTCTACTTGGCCGGTGACCATACCTTCTAGCGCACCTTCTGTGCCAATGGTGCCGATGTAGATATGACCAAAGGCAAAGGACATAAGTACAAATGCAGTGAGTACGTGGATTAGGTGTGACAGTTGCAGCCATTCACGTTGCTGGTCAAAGTTAGGGAAGTCTAAAACTAAACCGCTAAAGCATAACAACATGCCTACTGTGGTCAGTGACCAGAACCATATTTTTTCACCACCATTGAGTTTTTCTGCTGAGGGATGGTTATCGCCGACCATACCACCAAACTCTTTAAACCATTGAATATCGACTTTAGTGATGAAGTTATTGCTAAACCAATTCACAATCATCGACAGTAAGGCGACCATAAATACAGGGCCTAAGATATTGTGTACCCATTTGGCAATCGCGGCATAGGCTGAAAAGCCGTTATGGCCGAATAAGGGAATGAGCACCATGCGGCCATATAATAAACTTAGGCCTGTAATGCCGAGAATAATAAAGAGTCCCGCCGTGATCCAGTGCATGCGACGTTCATTTAACGTCCAGCGTTCTACCGTTTTACCTGTGCGAGGATGAATCAGTTCAACTCGACCACGCCACATATAAAATAGGCTCAATACGGCTAAGGTAATGCCAATCAACCAGCTGCCATAGGTAGCAATGGGGCCATTACGCAGTTGACGCCAAACTTCACCTGAACCTTGAATAAGTTCACCGGTTTCACGGCCTTTTACGGCGGTATAACCTGCAGTGTTATTTCGAACTGCTCGCCAATAATCGGCACGCGGATTAGTTTTTTCTACTTTTATTTCTACTTGCTTGATTTCAGTATCTGCAAAACCAGTAGAGATATAACCTGTCATCGGTAATAACACGATGGCAAGTAGCATGATGAGGCCGGTCAGCCCCATCATCTTTTTACGTTTGCTTAATGTCATCTTAGCGATCCGTTTGCACTTGACCAAAACGCTTGGCCAAAATAGCTGAACGTTCTTCTTTTGTCTGGCTATGCGGATCAAACTTTCCTTTATATTCACCCGCTTCATAAAAGGTGACATCGGTATCTTCATAACAAGCCGTCATGCTTAAGGTCAGCATAATCACGCTAAGATATTTAAGCTGATTAATCATTGTAGGCAGTCTCCCAGCCCCATGATTCTCCACGACCTTCACGACGTACGACACGGTTACGGAATAGTTCAGAAACGATATCACCATCACCGGCAAGCAATGATTTAGTCGAACACATTTCAGCACAAAGCGGTAATTTACCTTCTGCTAAACGGTTACGGCCGTATTTATCTAATTCTTCATGGGAATGGTCTTCTTCTGGGCCACCCGCACAGAAAGTACATTTGTCCATTTTTCCACGAGCACCAAAGGCACCCTCTTGTGAATATTGTGGCGCACCAAATGGGCAGGCATAAAAGCAATAACCACAACCAATACACATATCTTTATCATGCAATACCACGCCATCATCGGTGGTATAAAAACAATCAACAGGACATACAGCCTGACACGGTGCATCAGTACAATGCATACACGCTACTGAAATTGATTTTTCACTTTGCAAGCCATCATCTAATGTCACCACTCGACGACGGTTAATACCCCAAGGTACTTCATTCTCATTTTTACACGCGGTGACACAGGCATTACATTCAATACATCGTTCTGAATCACATAAAAACTTCATTCTAGCCATTATTTACTCTCCCCTACACAGCACGAATTCGGCAAAGAGACACTTTTGTCTCTTGCATTTGAGTCACTGAATCGTAACCATAAGTAAATACGGTATTACAAGATTCTCCTAACACATGAGGTACGGTGCCCTCCGGATATTTATCCGTTAAATCTTTTCCTTGGTAATGTCCACCAAAATGGAACGGCATAAAGACTAAGCCTCTAGTCACACGAGGTGTAACAAAAGCCATTACTTTAATTTGTCCGCCCTCTGGTCCATCAACCCATACTTGTTCACCATGTTTCACACCCGCATCATTAGCATCAGCAGGATTAATCTCAACAAACATATCTTGTTGTAACTCTGCTAACCATGGATTAGAACGTGTTTCTTCACCCCCACCTTCATATTCCACCAAGCGTCCACTGGTCATAATCAATGGATATTCTTTACTGTAATCCTTCTCTTGAATCGAACCATAACGTGTTGGCAAACGATAGAAGCTACGGCGATCTTCGTAAGTAGGATACTTTTTAACCAGATCACGGCGATTGGTATATAACGCCTCCCGATGAATCGGCACAGGATCTGGAAATTGCCATACCACGGCACGGGCTTTAGCATTACCAAACGGTGCACAACCATGTTTTATCGCCACACGTTGAATACCACCTGATAAATCAGTTTTCCAATTTTTACCTTCTGCGGCCACTTTTTCAGCCGCAGTAAGGTCATTCCACCAGCCTAGTTTTTTCAACATATCGGCGGTGAATTCTGGGTAACCATCTTCAATTTCAGAACCGGCAGAGAATGAACCTTCAGCCAGTAGGTTTTCACCATTACGCTCCACACCAAATCGAGCACGGAAGGTTAAACCACCTTCAGCCACTGATTTACTGGTGTCATACAATATCGGCGTACCTGGATGTTTCATCTCAGCCGTGCCCCAACAAGGCCAAGGCAAGCCGTAATATTCACCATCACAAGGGCCACCTTCAGCAATCAAGGTGGTTTTGTTAAAGGTATGTAAGTTGGCTGCTTGTAAGCGTAAGCGTTCAGGTGTTTGGCCTGTATAACCAATCGTCCACATGCCACGATTAAACTCACGGGTAATATCTTCAATCAATGGCTCTTCGCCATTCACTTTAATGTTTTTACACAGCTTATCTGCATAGCCAAACTTGCTAGCAAACTTATACATAATCACATGATCAGGCAGTGACTCAAACAAAGGATCGATGACTTTCTCACGCCATTGGAATGAACGATTTGATGAGGTTAATGAACCATAGGTTTCAAACTGCGTCGATGCTGGTAATAAATACAAACCATCTTGTTTATCACTCATCACTGCTGAAATAGAGGGGTAAGGATCCACTACAACCATTAGGTCGAGTGKTTCCATCGCTGTTTTCATTTCTGGGCCACGCGTTTGACTGTTAGGCGCATGGCCCCACAACACCATGGCGCGAACATTGTCATTTTGGGCAATATTATCTTTATCTTCTAATACGCCATCAATCCAACGTGAAACCGGAATACCTTTGGTGTACATAGGCGAAACAGCTTTACCATCTGATTCTTCATAGCTACTTTGATCAAAACGGCCTTTGATCCAATCTAAATCTAAATCCCATACTTCTGCCCAATGTTTCCATGCACCTTCTGAAAGGCCGTAGTAGCCAGGTAAGGTATGAGATAACACGCCTAAATCGGTTGCACCTTGCACATTGTCATGGCCCCGGAAAATATTAGTTCCACCACCCGATACGCCAATATTACCCAGCACTAATTGGAAGATGCAGTAAGCACGGGTATTGTTATTACCTGTGGTATGTTGTGTTCCACCCATACACCAAATAAAGGTGCCGGGGCGGTGTTCAGCCATTGTTTGAGCTGCTTTTAGAACATCCGCTTCTTTAGCACCGGAGACTTTTTCAACTTCTTCAGGTGGCCAGTTGGCAACTTCCTTACGAATTTCATCCATGCCATAAACACGTTGCTGAATGTATTCGGTATCTTCCCAACCATTTTTGAAGATATGCCACAACATACCCCAAACAAAGGCCACATCAGAACCTGGACGAATTGAAATATATTGGTCAGCATGGGCAGCCGTACGCGTCAAGCGAGGATCAACCACAATAATCGGCGCACCCTTTTCTTTAGCACGGAAAATATGTTGCATCGATATTGGATGTGCTTCAGCAGGGTTTGCACCAATGATAAAAATGGCTTTGGAATTATGGATATCATTAAACGAATTTGTCATGGCGCCGTAGCCCCATGTATTGGCTACACCGGCAACGGTGGTTGAGTGACAAATTCGTGCTTGGTGATCAACGTTATTAGTGCCCCATAAGGCAGCAAATTTACGGAATAAATAGGCTTGTTCATTATTATGTTTAGCCGAACCTAACCAATAAACTGAATCAGGGCCGGACTCTTCACGAATCGACAACATCTTATCGCCGATTTCATCAATCGCTTGTTGCCATGAAATTCGTTGCCATTTACCGGCTACTTTTTTCATTGGATATTTTAAGCGTTTATCACCATGGCCATGCTCACGTAATGACGCACCTTTGGCACAATGAGAACCAAGGTTGAATGGATGTTCAAAGCTAGGTTCTTGTCCTGTCCATACACCATTTTGAACTTCAGCCACCACGCCACAACCCACACTACAGTGACTACACACAGTGCGAACTTGGGTAATATCACCATCGTCATAGCTTTGGCGATGTTCATCTTCTGAGGCTTGCGCCTTTTGAATCATGGCTGGAGGTAATAAGCTTAAAAAGCTAGCACCGGCTACGGTAATGCCAGAACCTTTAAGGAATACGCGTCTATCAATGCCTGATTTTTTGCTATCAGAGCCAGCACTTCGTTTAGTTAATTTCATGGGGCTTAGTGCTTAGAAGTCTGCTAGGTGGTAGTAGGTATCAACATGCTCAGTGCGTTGATAGCCTTTTTGTACTGCGGGGAGAGGTTCTTTTTTCTCGACGACTACAGGTATATCAATGACCGGAGTGGCATTCACAACTGAAGCCGTAGCGGCTAGTGCGATGGTACCTGTCACAGTAGTAGTGACACGACTTAAAAAAGCGCGACGATCGGGCGCTGATGGGGTAGCCATAATTTACTCTCCGGAATAGTTATATGCTAGATGCCCTAAAGCGATAGGGACTTATCAAATTTTATCGGACAATTATCCCTTAGTTGATGCCTGTAAGCAACTGGAATTATGAGTAAATACGCTGCTCTAAGCTGAAAAACCCAGTGCCAAATTCACCCACAGTTTGATAGAAGTTCATTGTTTTAATTTGCATTAGATCATTAAAGAACTGACCTGCCCAAGGTTCAATATGACTATTAAAAAATACCTTATCACTTACAATTGGTGTGCCTTCTGCGGTTAATATCAAGCGCATCACCTCACACTCTGCGGCAATATGGTCTTCTGGCTCGGTGGTTTCGTCTTGGCGCTCTAAGCCTAGCTTGGCTAAATCAGTTCGTAATTCAGACAACGGTTCTTCCATTAAAAATCCCGTTTGATAATACGAGCTATAAGGAATTAGTTGACCATGAGTAACACCGATAAATAATGTTTGGTAATCATCATTCAACTTACTCACATCAGCCTGTTTAGCGGCAGTGGTTAAGGCTAACCATAGTTTTCCCATCGGGCTATCAGCATATTCAATTTCAATTGCAGCAAGGTTATCAAGTAACTCTTGGTCTGGCGATGACGATAATAGCCGTGCTAATAAAGCATAGGTTTGTGAACGCCAAAGCGTGTTTTCATCTGCCATCAAGGTGTATCCTTAAATATCGCTTTAACTCGGCAATCTTCACACATTTTCAATCTATCTAAAGCATCACCTTGGAACATGGGATGGTCTGATAATTTAGTGATCATGGTGTCGATCATTTTTTGAGTTGCAAAGCCTTTATTACAGCTAATACAATGGAATATTGGCTCTTCATGCAAGCGTTTTACTTTACGCGTTTGTTCTCTATCAAATACATATTGTGAAACCAAGCTAATTGAATTTTCTGGGCAAGCTGTTTCACACATGCCACATTGCACACAAAGATCTTCAATAAAATTAAGTTGTGGTTTATCACCCCCATCCAACACGGCACCTACCGGGCAAACCGACACACACGACATACATAAAGTACACGACTGGGTATCAATTTTAATTTCACCAAATGCAGCATCATTGCTTAACGCTAATACTTCAATCGGCTCAGGTGCATGTTTATGTAAATGACCTAGCGCGATGGTAATCATACGGCGCTTATCATCCACTCCACCAAATTCAGCTGGCTGAATAGGCTGCATCGTAGCAGCAGATGAAAGGTGAGTAATCACTTGCTCACCTTGATCGGTTGCACACCAATTTACCGTATTATCAGCATACGATAAGCCGGTGAGTAATTGATTCGTCTTAGTGATCTCTTGTTGCAATTCCAACCAGTCATGATCAGCATGACTACCGGCATCTAACACGGTAATGCTACTGACACCATAAGCCAAAGCACTCAACCAGAACGGCATCGAAAGCGCACCGATTTCTTCAATCGAAAAGCTAATGCAATGTTCTGGTAGTTGACTAGATAATTCATCAATCATCATTTGACCATGTTCAAGATCATGAATAATCAATTGTGGTGGCTTAGTTTCAAGCTCGAAATAGGTTTTCATCATCATACGCAAACGATTGATGCTGACATCTAAGCTTGGCAATACATAGGTCATTGCGCCTGATGGGCACACCGCTGCACAACTACCACAGCCCTGACACAAGGATGGGTTAATCGATATGCTGAAGTTTTTGCTAGTGATCGCCTCAGCGGGACAAGCATCAACACATTGAGAACAGCCTTTTACTTGCCGATTAGAGTGAGCACAACGTGAGGCTTTATAGTCAAAATAACGCGGCTTATCAAAGTCGCCAACTAAATCAGGTAGATCGGCCACTATGGATGCTAAGGCTTCATCACCAGAGGGAGCGAAGTAACCTAGCGGCAAGACTTTAGTCGTTAGCGTGGTCTGTTCTAATAAATCTAACACTAAATCGACAGTGATTGTTTCACCGGCTAATTCAACCGTAAACTTGCCTAAGTAACCTTCAATACTCACTGGTGGCTGGCTAACTGCAAACACCTGCAATCCCGTTAGCTCAGGTGTCAGTGTATTAATTTGTTCTGTACTACCAATTAGCAGAAGTCGACCAGCAGAGCTAAATTCCACCAGCTCAACAGGCATAATCTCAATGGCACCTACTTCTTTTACTTCCTTAAGCAATTTCATCACCCTTTTCATCATCATCTGCTTGATGGGTATAGTCATCAGGCACTACTTCATCTTGTTCTGTAGCTATTTTATCATCACTAGTCGCTTTATCATCACTGGCAGGCCGCGTTTTTTCTTCTGCCAAACGTAGCATACGTTTCATCTCTGTCGTAACGATATTGCCCAAGCCGGTAAACTGAGTAAAGTCTTCATCATATTCATTCATATGATCCACTTCTCTAAACTCAGGTTGCCGAAATAAGGCGGCTAAAGCTGATTGTTGTTTCTCCGGATCAACATCATCTTGTAGCCAAATAGGCTTTTCTTTGTCATCATCAGCTGTCGACTGCTGCTCTATTACCGACTCAGGCTCTACTACTAACTCTTGTTCACTCGCCTCAGTTTTATCAAGGCTAGCCTCTTCTTCTGGTTTTTCTAATTTTCGTCGTGACCAACGTGAAAACAAATTGTCATCTTCATATTTAGTCATTATTTAGACTCAGCATCATGCCATTGTTTGCGGCGGCGTTTAATCATTTTTTCCGGTTTATAGTGGGCCAATACAAAGGCTTCTAACCACTTACATAGTTCAACCGGTAATGCAGCATTAAACACGGCTTCACCGGTCTCCATATACGAGGCTGCTTCATCATAATCCACCGTAATCAACAATGGCTTTAGCTGGGCCTCATCGTCTGGATGACATACTAAATAGATCTGCGGTTGAGCTGAACCCAAATTATGATAATAAGAATCACAGTGCAGAATATGCAGCTTCAACGCCAAGTCAGTCCATATAAACAGTTCGCCTTGAGCTTCAATCTCACTAATCGCTGATTGAGGTAAGCCAGGCACTACACCTGAAAACGTCCAGACATCATCGCCCCAAGGATGCTGACTGGCTGTTTTAAGCATTAAGGC
Organism: Gammaproteobacteria bacterium; assembly: GCA_002402245.1. GTDB lineage: Bacteria > Pseudomonadota > Gammaproteobacteria > Nitrosococcales > Methylophagaceae. Next base: position 10,042 of record NVVP01000045.1, read on the forward strand.
AGCAATAGAGGCTGAATCTGACGGTGTGTCTTGTATCATTACAATAAATTACTCAGACATGCAGCTGTAATTACACGCTTATTCAGCGTTATTTCATGTCTTTTAGCTGGGGAAAGGCGCTTATTGTAATGTGATAAGCAATCAGAATCCACTTAGCCCATTTTAGAATAGACTCCTAGCCAAGCAACAGCCCTTTAAATTTAAGCTTCTATTTTTAGCAGAAAATATTAATTGCCTCGTTTCAGTTGAGTTATATCTCTAAGCGGTGGCGCACCAAATAATCGAGAATATTCTCGGCTAAATTGCGATGGACTTTCATAGCCCACCGAATAAGCCACACTAGTCACATCCTTATTTGAAGACAATAAAATTTGCCGGGCTTCTGTCAGTCGTAGGCGTTTTTGATATTGCAGCGGGCTTAATGTCGTCATTTTTTTAAAATGTTCAAATAATGTCGATGAGCTCATATTGACTTGGTCCGCCAATTGTTGAACCACAATAGGCTTACTAATATCTGATTTAATTGTATCAATAACTTGTGCAATACGTTGTTGGTTACTACCACTTGAATACATATTAATAATTGAATTTCCATGCTCTGTGCTTAACAATCGGTAGTGAATTTCCTGCAAGATAATAGGTGCTAAATAAGCAATATCATTAGGCGTATGCAATAACTGCATTAAACGACACACACTCTCAGTCAGCGAGTTATCTAACTGGCCTACAAATATGCCTCGTTCAGTTTTATTATCTACATCAGTATCGAGTCTAAATCTCATGCTTAACTCAGCCATTAATTGTAGGTCTAAATCAATTTGAACGCATAAATAGGGTTTATCTTTTGTTGCCGTTAGTACATTGCCAATTAATGGTAAATCAACTGATACCGCTAAAAACTGCCCCGGTGAATAGGCAAATATCTCATCATCTAACAATACTTGTTTATTACCCTGAGCGATGACACAAATACACGGCTCAAGCACGATAGGAAAAGTATCATTAGTACTGCTCATTTTTAAACATGACACTGTATCAATCATGGTTTTATGTAATCCATCTCCATCAGAAAATGTATCTACCATCTCTGCTATCGCAGCTAAAAAGTCCATATTAACAGCCATAAAACACCTCAACTATTTTATTAAATACTCACTAAGGTGATATTAAACTATTTCCATACAAAAATAATAGTTGGAGTATTAGGCAATAATTGCCGAGCACTAGGTATTATCGATTAAGCCTTCTAAAAGTAAACTATATAGCCTAAATCAAGTATCTTAATCAGAGGAATAAAGTAAATGTCTAAACATAATACAGCTAATAAATACGTCGCTATTGTGACTGGGGCTTCACGTGGAATTGGTGCTGAAATTGCCCACCGTTTAGCACTCGATGGCTTTGCCGTGGTGATTAATTATAGAAACAATACAAATAAAGCTAATAAACTGGTCGAAAATATAAAACTGCGTGGCGGCCAAGCTATTGCAGTAAAAGCTGATATTACCAACTCGAAAGAGGTCAGCCATTTATTTGCTGAAGCCGAACAACATTTAGGCAAAGTAGACGTGTTAATCAATAACGCAGGTGTGCTGACCACAAAACCTTTAGCCGAACATAGTGATGAATTATTTGACCACACCTTTGCTATCAATACTCGCGGTACATTTAATACCCTAAGACAAGCCGCTAAAAGCATGAATGATGGTGGTCGAATCGTCAATTTATCTAGTAGTACTATTGCACTTAAACTACCCGGTTATGCCATTTATAGTGCCAGCAAGGCCGCCGTTGAATCCATGTCACAAATATTCGCTAAAGAACTTCGTGGCCGCGATATTACCGTTAATGTGGTGGCCCCAGGCCCAGTAGAAACTGAATTATTCTTTGCAGGTAAAAGTGAACAACAAATAAGCCAACTAGAAAATATGTCGCCATTAGGTCGCCTTGGCCAAGCTAATGATATTGCATCAGTAGTCTCTTTCTTAGTCGGTAAAGATGGTGCTTGGATCAATGGCCAAGTAATACGTGCCAATGGTGGTATTACCTAAATAAGGGAGTATGTTTAAAGCACACTCCCTTAACTTCAACTTAGCTTACATATGATGTGAATCATGCACCGGTTTCATCAGCCAGTTAGCAATAAATGCGATGGCTAATAAACCGGCCATCAAATACATGGTTTGGTTATATAAGCTTGGCGTGGGATCAATGGTGCCCATCGGTACAATCTCCATCAGTTTAGAAATCGTCACTGTTTTAGCTTCAATCAAACTATCAAGTTGCTCGGTACCGGCACCAAATGTCATTTTAAAGGTAGCAGGATCTAACTTAGAGACTAAGTCTTGAATGGCTGTGGTAACTGCATTTTCACGTAATGAGGTGATGGCTAAAGGCCCTAATACCCCAGCAGTACTCCATGCGGTTAATAACCGGCCGTGAATACCTCCGACATATTTAGTGCCAAAGATATCCGCTAAATAAGCAGGAATAGTGGCAAAGGCACCACCATACATAGTGAAAATCAACATAGTGGCAGCATAAAATAACATCAACCATATAACTGAAGGTGAACCACTCACCGCTTGGGCTAACAATGGAATCAATGCATACAACACCATGCCTAAACCAAAGAAGATAAAGTAAGTATTCTTACGGCCAATATAATCAGAGGTACTTGCCCAGAAGAAGCGACCGACCATATTGAACACACTAATCATCAACACATAACTGGCGGCAAATTCTAAATTCACAATATCGGGCAATACACTGCCAAAGATATCGGTCATCATGGTTTTGGCTACTGAAATAACACCAATACCGGCGGTTACATTGAGGCATAACATTAACCATAATTGCCAAAATTGAGGCGTTTTTAAGGCTTGATCAATATGCACATCATTATCAGAAACCAAGGCTTTCTTTTCTTTCGGTGCCACATAACCTTCAGGCAACCAGCCTTCTTTTGGCACCCGATAAGAGAATGAAGCAATCAACATAATGACAAAGTAGATAGCACCTAAGGTGAAGAATGTACTGGCAATACCAATATCGCCTGTTCCCGCAAGGTAAACACCTTCTTCGCCAGGAACCAGCATATTCGCTACATCATTAGCACCGATCACCACTACTTCACGTAGCTCGCCTGCCACTTCAACTACCCGTCGACCCGCTTCTGTCACTAAGGTTACGTTATCAACCGTGCCTAGATATTCAGGTGCTACATAAAAAGCCTTCATCATCGGGCCAATCATGAACTTGGCAATCATCGCACCACCACCAAAGCCCATAATGGCTAAACCGGTTGCCATGCCTCGACGATCAGGAAACCAACGAATTAGAGTGCTAACAGGAGAGATATAACCAAGGCCTAGACCACAACCGCCTAATACGCCATAACCTAGATAGAGTAGCCAGAGATGACCAGTAACAATACCTAAGCCGCCAATAATGAAACCACCACCCCAACACACTGCAGCAATAGTACCAACTAATCGGGGGCCTACTTTTTCAAGCCATTTGCCAGCAAAGGCCGCTGATAATCCGAGACAAACAATGGCGACTGTAAAGATCCAAACAACGCTTTTTAAGCTCCAGTCATCGGCGGCACTGGTAACTACACCAATACGAGCGACTAATGCAGGGTTAAACAAACTCCATGCATAAACAGAACCGATACATAAATGAATGCCTAATGCCGCAGGGGCTATTAGCCAACGATTGAACCCTTCTTTCGCTACCGTTCTTTGCTTCGAAAATAATCCAGCCATCACTTTCTCCAAAAAATTAGGAACGGCTAGAAGTAACATTGTTATTCTAACTAATCAATTATTTAGAAGCTTAAATGACTCTATTTATAAGCAAAATAATACTGACAAAGTAGAGGTTCAAAGGATTACAGCGACGTTATTACTTGGATCAAGTATTAACAATTGTTCTCATAAAAAGCACTAATACTTTTCGTTAGCGCTTTAATGTCCACTTCACTAAATAGCTATTTAGTGAGGTAAATTAAGTACTTATTTTGCGATTTCTACGTGGGTTACTTTTTGCAGGCCTCGAGGTAGCTTATTACCGCGTTTACCACGGTCACCACTGTAATGCACAAGATCAGTTGGTTTTAAGGTTAAATGACGCTTGCCAGCAAACAAGGTCAAGCTACGCCCTTGTGGAATAACAGTCACTGAATGTAACCATTCTTGTTGAGAGATAAAGCGTGCTTGAGGGATATTAATTAAACGTACGCCTTTACCTTTATTCAAATTCGGCACTTCACTGATTGGAAAAATCAATAAACGCCCATCCCCTGCCGTGACGGCAAGCTGGTCAGTATCACTATTTTCTAACCAGATAGGTGGCAATATTTCAGCACCAGCAGGCAAGTTGAATAAGGCCTTACCCGCTTTGTTTTTGGCTAATAAATTATCAAACTTAGTTACAAAGCCGTAGCCTGCAGAGTTAGATAATAATAACGGCTTGTCTTCACTGGCTAATATCGCCACAAAACGTGCATCAGCAGGGATTTGTAAGCGTCCACTCAAGGGTTCGCCCTGTCCACGTGCTGAAGGCAATGTATGAGCTGGAATAGAATAACTTCGTCCAGTTGAATCTAAGAATACAATCTGTTGATTACTGCGTGCTTTAACCGAAGTGAAGTAGCGATCACCTGTTTTAAAGTTTAATGATTCAGGGTCAACATCATGGCCTTTGGCTGCTCTAACCCAACCACTTTCAGATAGAACGATAGTTAAAGGCTCGGTAGGCAATAACTCTGATTCATTTAAGGCTTTAGCTAAATCACGAGTGACAATTTGTGAACGACGATCATCACCAAATTTTGCAGCATCGGCAATAAGCTCTTTGCGAATCAATGTTTTCAAGCGTGTTTCAGAACCCAATAACAGCTCTAATGCCTTTTTCTCTTTATTAAGTTCGTCAATCTCACCACGAATCTTAAATTCTTCTAACTTAGCTAAGTGGCGTAGTTTTAACTCTAATACAGACTCAGCCTGACGGTCGCTAATACCAAAGCGTTCCATCAAAACAGGCTTAGGCTCGTCTTCGGTTCGAATAATGGCTATCACTTCATCAATATTAAGATAAGCGATTAACAAGCCTTCCAACACATGCAAACGGTCAATGATTTTATCTAAACGATATTGCAGACGACGACGTACCGTTTCTGTTCGATAAGTCAGCCATTCAAGCAATAACTCACGTAGACCTTTTACTTGTGGACGACCATCCAAACCAATCATATTCATATTGACGCGATGGCTACGCTCAAGATCCGTGGTAGCAAATAAGTGATGCATTAAACCATCAACATCCACTCGGTTTGAACGTGGCACAATCACTAATCGAACTGGGTTTTCATGATCTGATTCATCACGTAAATCAGCCACCATTGGCAGTTTTTTACTCTGCATTTGGTTGGCAATTTGTTCGATTATTTTTGCACCTGAAACTTGATACGGTAAGGCATGAATAATCAGCTCATCGCCTTCTTTTTTATAACATGCACGCTGGCGAACACTGCCTCGGCCGGTGCTATATATTTTGCGTAGATCTTCACGCGAAGATACAATTTCACCTTCTGTAGGGAAATCAGGCCCTTGTACATCTTCTAATAATTCATCTAATTTACTAGTCGGTTTTTTCAGCAACCGTAAACAGGCATTAACCACTTCACGTAGATTATGGGGCGGAATATCCGTTGCCATACCCACGGCAATACCACTACCACCATTCAATAAAATATTAGGTAATCGAGCTGGCAATAACTCAGGCTCATTCATGGTGCCATCAAAGTTCGGCACCCAACTAACGGTACCTTGGCCCAGCTCACCTAATAAGGTTTGAGAATAAGCAGTTAATTTTGATTCGGTATAACGCATGGCTGCGAATGACTTAGGATCATCCATCGACCCCCAGTTACCTTGTCCATCGACTAAGGGATAACGATATGAAAACGGCTGGGCCATTAATACCATGGCTTCATAACAGGCTGAATCACCATGTGGATGATATTTACCTAATACATCACCGACCGTACGCGCTGACTTTTTATGTTTAGAGGTTGAGCTTAAGCCCAACTCAGACATGGCGTAGATAATACGTCGTTGCACAGGTTTTAAACCATCACCTACATTAGGCAAGGCCCGATCCAAAATAACGTACATGGAATAATCCAAATAGGCTTTTTCGGTAAAATCACGAACCGGTAACTGTTCTAAATCATCTACTAATGAAGTCATTATTTTACATATCTCGTCATAAATTAAACGGTGGCTAAATCACCCTGTTCTTCTAACCATGCCTTTCTATCAGGGGCACGTTTCTTGGCTAATAATCTATCCATTGCCTCATGAGTGCTCATGACACCTTCATTTTCAGTACCTACATCTTCAATCGTTAGGCGAATCAAACGACGCGTATCCGGCGCCATTGTCGTCTCCCTCAACTGTAAAGGATTCATCTCGCCCAATCCTTTAAAGCGTTGTACATTAACCTTACCTTTAATCTTATCTTTCTCAATTCGAGCTAAGATAATTTGGCGTTCTTCATCATCAAGGGCATAAAATATTTGTTTACCGACATCAATGCGGAATAACGGCGGCATTGCCACACAGATATGACCTTTCTCAACTAACGGTCTAAAGTGCTGAACAAATAAGGCACATAATAAGGTCGCAATATGCGCACCATCAGAATCGGCATCGGCTAAGATGCACACTTTGCCATAGCGTAAGCCAGACAAATCATCAGAACCAGGATCAACCCCAATCGCCACTGCAATATCATGCACCTCTTGTGAGGCTAAAACCTGACCAGACTCAACTTCCCAGGTATTTAAAATCTTTCCTCGCAACGGCATAATCGCTTGAAACTCACGCTCACGCCCCTGCTTAGCACTACCACCAGCAGAATCCCCTTCCACTAAGAATAACTCAGTTCGAGTCACATCTTGTGAAGAACAATCTGATAATTTACCCGGTAATGTTGGCCCAGATTGCACCCGTTTACGAATCACTTTCTTCGCTTGTTTTAAACGTGACTGAGCACTGCTAATCGCTATTTCGGCAATCTTCTCGCCATCTTCAACATGGTGGTTCAACCACAAGCTAAAGGCATCTTTCACTGCACCCGAAACAAAGCCGGCACATTGACGAGATGATAATCGTTCTTTGGTTTGACCAGAAAATTGAGGATCTTGTAATTTAACCGACAGCACATAACAGCACTGACTCCAGATATCTTCTGGCGATAACTTAACCCCACGCGGCAATAGGCTACGAAACTCACAAAACTCTTTTAACGCATCTAATAAACCGGTTCGTAAACCATTAACATGCGTGCCGCCCTGTGCAGTAGGAATCAGATTGACATAGCTTTCAGCTAACTCTTCACCCGGCTCTTCTTGCCACATCAGCGCCCAATCAACTTGCTCTTTCTCACCAGCAATATGGCCGATAAACGGCTTGGCTGGCACACAAGGTTGATCCGTCATCATTGAACTTAAATAACTATTCAAACCATCGTCATAACACCAACGGTCTTCAACTTTTTCATCGCCTGATAAATCTTTAAAAATAACCACTAAACCGGGACACAACACCGCTTTGGCTCTTAATATATGACGTAAACGTGAGACTAAAAAATTAGGCAAATCAAAATAAGACGCATCCGGCCAAAAGCGAACACTGGTACCGGTATTCTTTTTACCGACCGTGCCAATTTCACTTAAATCTTCTGCTTTAAGGCCATGTTCAAACGCAATGGCATATTCGGTCGCATTACGACGAATTTTAACTTCTAAGCGTGTAGATAGCGCATTAACAACCGACACACCCACACCATGTAAGCCGCCCGAAAACTCATAGTTTTTATTTGAAAATTTACCACCCGCATGTAAACGCGTCAGAATAACTTCAACACCCGGCACACCCTCTTCAGGATGAATATCAACCGGCATACCGCGACCATCATCGACTACTTCTAGCGAATTATCCGCATACAAAGTCACAGTCACTTGAGTAGCATGACCCGCCACCGCTTCATCAATACTGTTATCAATTACTTCTTGCGCCAAATGGTTGGGGCGCGTGGTATCGGTGTACATTCCCGGTCGCTTTTGTACCGGTTCTAAGCCTGTTAAAACCTCAATCGCCGAGGCATCATATTCATTAGTCATTGGCGCATCTCTATTAATTCAAGCATTATCCAGCGAATTGCGCCTTGATAATAACTTTTTGCCGTGACTAGAACAATGCTTGAATTATGCAAAGTGCTTTTTGATTGGAATTTTGAGATTTAGTTGGTGGTTTTATTAATGTGAACCATCTTGTTTTAGTTTCACTTTATGATGAATAGATTAAATAGCCGCAAATGTCTTGTTTTAAGGTTAATTTATCGGTGTGATTTATTCTTTTTTCAGCAAACTTTCTAGCTTTAGCCTTATAACTAAACCCTTTGCTACTTTAAGAGTTATTCCTATATTGACTCAATCCACCTTCTTGGGCGATGCTCATAAAAATTATTCTTGCTATTATGAATTTACAGTACAAACAACTAGGCTCTGGATGTAATGCTGTGATTCATTCTTGAAAGCACCATTTTAAAATGTAAAAACTACTAAGTTAAATACAAGGAAGGCGTATTGATAAATGAAATAAATATTACGTTACCAGCCATGGATAACGATATTCACACTGCCTTGGATATTTCGCAGGGAGCGCCAATACCAAAGTTAACACGGTTGGAAACATTTGATGCAGGAAGGTGGGAAGATATAACACTAGAGCTAGTGCCTCACTGGAAATCGCAATATGCAAAAGTAGTTAGATGCGGTGGTGGTGGAGATTTAGGCCGGGATGTTATTGCCTATACCCCAAATGGGGATTGGGAGAACTTTCAGTGCAAATATTATGCGAAGCCGTTAACCCTCGACGACGCTATTAAAGAGATTGGAAAATTAATTTATTACTCTTATAAAGGCGAGTATCCCGTTCCAAATAGATATTACTTTGTCTCACCAAAAGGCGTTTCAACTCAGCTTCTTAGTCATTTAATGGATAGTGAAAAGATCAAAGCTGAATTGATTACACGGTGGGATAAGCAATGCAAAACAAAAATAACGAAAAAACATAAAATTGAATTAGATAAAAACTTATTGTCGTATATAGATAGCTCAATAGATTTTAAAATATTTGATCACATTCCACCCTTAGATATTATTGAGTTGCATGAGCAAACGCCTTATCACGCGGTTAGGTTTGGTGCTTCAACACGTAAACGACCTAAACCAGCTAGCCCACCTCTAACACCAGAAGCCTCAGAAGTAACATACACATCTGAACTGCTATTGGCTTTCGGTGATGCAGAGAAGAAGGATGTTAACAATGATAATCTCACTACATTCCCTGAATACGAAAGGGAATATCATAGTGCAAGAAGGAATTATTATTCGGCAGATGGATTAGAAAAGTTTTCAAGGGATTGGTTACCCAATGATTCCTACACGGAATTATTGGATGAATGTTATGAAACCATATCACCAGTAGTTATGAGTGATCATAAAGATGGATATGCGAGATATTTAAAAGTATCTGCTCAGGCGGCTGGAACAAACTATTCTTCTCACCCTTTGCACCACTTTATTAAGGTTCAGGATAAGAAAGGACTCTGCCATCATCTTGTTAACGAAAAAAAAGTTAAGTGGGTTAAATAATGACTTCTACAACGCACGCTATATTTAATGGACCACTTGAACTTGGCACACGAAGCTCATTGATTTTAATTGCTTTAGAAAAACGGTTTAGTTTAGATGATCTTGTACTGCTGGATTACGCTTTGCTGTACTCACAGGATTTTGGAGGCCCAGAAAACCTACATCCTGCATTACCTAATCATATTGCGGAAATCGGTCATCGACGAGAATTTCTTCCAGAGTCATTATCATTTTTTTCCAAAAGAGGTCTGATCAGCGCGCATATTGAAGAGTCTGGATATTACTATTCAGCTAATCAGCAAACGCTTCATTTCGTGAGTTGCTTGAAATCAGAATACTACAGAAAGTCTTGGGTTAGATTAGGCTGGCTAAAGAATAATTATAAATATCTATCGGAACAATCGTTTCCAAAGTTTAATGGATGAAACATGATAATTACAAGAATTGAGGTAAAGGGCGATGAAAAAAAGCCCGCTATAGTAACGCTTGAAAAAGGGTTGAATGTAATTTCTGGTGCTTCTGACACTGGCAAATCATATATTTGTCAGTGTGTTCAATTCATATTGGGTGCGGAGAAAGCGCCAAAATCCATTGATGAAGCCAAAGGCTATTCTTCTCTTGAGGTCACATTTGAAGAAAGTGATGGTGGCTCTTTTATTCTGAAAAGGGAATTAAAGAATAAAGCAGACCTTACCTTGGTGGAAAATAATGTCACTAAAATTCTCAAACCAAATCATAAAGGAAAGGAAAATCTATCCAGTTATTTTTTGGGGAAAATTGGTATTGAAAATCAAGTTCTAGTATCAGGCACACAGTCTTTAAACCATTCCTCACTCACGTTACGAATATTAGAGAAATTATTCTTAGTCGATGAGGCTAGAATTATTACCGATGACTCACCACTAGGGAAGGGGCAAAATACAGAAAGGACTTTGGAAACATCGTTACTTAAAACACTTTTAACAGGACATGATGACTCTGATGTTCAGACGTTAAAGAAAAGGAAGCAATCCAAACAATCGCTACATATCAAAATAGAAAACCTCGAATATTTCATGAGCAAGTATTTTTCAAGTGATGATGTTGAAGAGAATAGAATTAAAAAACTTTCTGATGATGTTGATGCCATTGAAAACTCTATAGAGCTGGCTGAGTCAGAATTAGATTCTCTGTTGAAAACCGGCAGTGAAGGTATTGAGAGACGAAACAATCTGGCATCAAGATCAGAATCCCTGAACAGAAAGCTTGATGAAGATAATACTGTGTTAGAAAGGTTTCATCTTCTGCTTTCAAAATATAGTTCTGATAGAGAGCGACTAGAAGCAAATTCAGAGGCGGCTAAATATGTGGATAGCCATTATGCTGCAAATTGCCCGACATGCGGGAAAACTTTAGACGATAGTTCTGATATTAGCGTGGAGCTTGTTTTATCTAGCAATGCCGCAGAAATAAGAAAAATTGATAGGAAGGTTGAAGGGCTTCATTCAACGATACATGAAATTGAAAAGCATAAAGAGGTCATTTCCAATGAGCTTGCTTCTATTGGAGAAGAGCTTCGAGATTTGGAGAATAGCCTTGACCCCAATATTTCTAAAATGATCACTGAAACACGAAATATTATTAAGTCTCTTACAGAAAACAAAGAGAATTTAACAGCTGATCTCAATCTTGAAAGAAAACGAGGGCAAATTCTAAAAGAAATTGGAAGCCTTCAAGTCGAACATGATGAAATTGCTGATAAATACGAAATTCCTGATTTTTCAAAAGAGCTTCAACAGTTAATGCAAGAAATATCAAATGTGCTAATCAGATGGGATTTCCCTAATGGAAATCAGGTAACTTACGATAAGGAGAATAGAGATATTTCAATAGGAGGAAAACCTAGAGGACATTTTGGTAAAGGATATCGCGCTATATGCTTCTCTGCTTTTGTCATTGGGCTGATGAATTATTTATGCGCAAAGAACAGACATGCTGGGTTTTTGGTTTTAGATTCTCCTCTTACAACATATAAGGAGAGAGATGAAGTTTCCTCAGGTGAAGAAAGCGAACAGGCTTCTATTGCGAATAATTTAATTTATGCTTTCTACCGTGATCTATGCGATTTCTATAATGATAAACAAATTATAGTTTTAGATAACCAAGAGCCTAGCAAAGACATGCAAAATAGTATGAATTACGTTCACTTCTCTAAAAATGAAAATATTGGCAGATACGGATTTTTTCCTGTAAAGAACTCTTAATCTAAAATAATATTATTGAATGCTGAATACCAATATATGGTTTTTGATTTAACAAGTAGGAATGTAAGAAAAAACTATGTCATATGATCAACCCAAAAAATATACCGTTATCAAAAATTTAGTGCCATGACGGTTGAATCATTGTGTTGTGACCAGTTATATTTTTCTAGAATTAAATGTAGAATTAAATGGGACGCAACCTGACGGATCCCCACGAAACTGTTGGCACTTAATCATAAAAATGTGACTGACTAAGTTGGGTTAATTTCAGCAATGCCGCTTGCCATTGCTGCTGCG
>NVVP01000046.1 GCA_002402245.1 Gammaproteobacteria bacterium
ATGTCTGATTCACGGGTGACTAAGGTGAGTCTTCTGGCGACTTCACATAATAATTCGTCGCCTGATTTATGGCCTAGGGTGTCATTGATTTGTTTAAAATGGTCCAGATCTAAAAAGAATAATACTAGGCCTTCTTTTTGTTGCTCTGAGTGTTCAAGTCTGTCTGTTAGCGCTTCTAATAAATAGGTTCGGTTGTATAGCCCCGTTAAGGGATCACTATAAGCCAGGCTTTTGAGTTTATTTTGTAGTTTTAATTGCCGAGTTCTATCACGAATATGTAAGGTGTATTCATTACTTGAGGCACGATCAAAGTTGACGCAGGTAATGGCTATCTCAGCAGGGAAGCGCTCGCCTTGGTTACGGACTAAATCTAAATGATTACGTTGATTTAGTAACAATCCATAAGAGGTAGAAAATTTATATCCCAGGCTGTCACGCACCGTTTTTTGTTTTTCTTCAACAATAAATAAATCGATGAAATCATGACCTTGAACTTGTTTTTTTACATAACCAAAGGTTCTTTCAGCGGTGTGATTAAATTCGATTATTTTACCGTGTAGGTCGATAGTTAAAATACTATCCATGGAGGCATCAAGGATAGCGACCTTTCTTTTCTCACTAGTTCGAAACTTGTCTATTTCTTTGTTTACTTGCTTGATGACGTGATTATATTTATTGGCAATTTGACCTACTTCGGTAAAGGGTTCTTCAGCGACGGGTTGAGAAAAATCACCCTGTACTTGTTGACTGTGCATTGAATCAAGCAAAACAACTAGCTCTGATGAGGCGCGATGTTCAGATATATTCATGCCGACCATTTCATCTTCATGTGAGACTCGCAGTGGTACAAAGCGATTAACAATATGTAATAAAAGGTAGCTGACGCTAAAGCTATAAAAACCGATGGCAATGATGCCTAGAAGTTGGACTTTTAATTGCTGCCAGCGGTCTAGCCCGTTATCAAGTAGGCTTAAATCGGCAAATAAGGCTAGTGCAATGGTTCCCCAGATACCGGCTACAAGATGTGCAGGCACTACACCGAGTGCATCATCTATTTTAAGTTTTTCTAGCAGTTGGGTGCTTATGTAGAGCAATATTCCAGCCATGATGCCAATGAGCATGGCCTCAACACTAGAGACTACATGACAGCAAGCAGTAATAGCGACTAAGCCTGAAATTACCCCATTCATAATGCAGGTAATATTTACATAACGATTGAAGTAATAATAAATAGCCGTACTAGCTAGCCCACCCCAGGTGGCTGATAAGCTGGTGTTTAACAATATTTTAGGCACTTGGTCTGTTAACAATAATGTGCTTCCGCCATTAAATCCGAACCAGCCTACCCATATTAAGAGTGTACCTAATACGGAGATGGTTAGGTTATTGCCAGCAGGGAATTTCATGTTTTTATCAAAACGGCCAAAACGAGGACCAATGATTAACACCGCGGCTAGGGCTACATAACCCCCGACAGAATGCACCATAGTAGAGCCAGCAAAATCGACAAAACCAAGCTGTTCTAACCAGCCGATATTACTGCTATCAAATGAAGAGGCCCATGCCCAATGGCCGCAAACAGGGTAAATAAAAGCACTTAAAATAATGGTCACATAGAGATAGCCATTAAATGACATACGTTCAGCTACAGCGCCAGAAACGAGTGTAGCTGCGGTACCACAAAACATCATTTGAAAAATAAAGAAGCTGACTTGGAAGGCGGATTGATTATCGCCAAAGAAAAAACCATCAGTGCCTATAAAGCCATTGTTTGAATAGCCGAACATTAAAGCAAAGCCAAATATCCAAAAAATATTAGCTGAGACGATAAAGTCTGCAATATTTTTAGCCGCTACATTGATGCTATTTTTGCTGCGTATTTTGCCACTTTCTAGACATAGGAAACCTGCTTGCATAACAAAAACAAGAATTGATGTGATGAGCAACCAAGAATATGTCACACAATTATCCTATAATTAAAGGTTGGGTAATATGTCCACTTGGATGGTAACAAAAAGAATTAAGATGCAGTGTTAAGAAGGGTTAATTTAAGTTAAGAAATGTTATCAATCATTTGATCGATAAGGTGCTTAGAAGGAATATTGTAAGGTGGAGCTAAATAAAAAAGCCTCCAACTTAAGCTTAAGTTGGAGGCTTTTTAGTGTGTAGCTTTTGAGCCTAATTATTTTCTATTGAGGCCTGTTTTGGTTTTGAAAACCAAATTTCTACTTTGCGGAATACCACATAAAAAACAGGTGTAAAGATTAAACCAAAGAAGGTCACTCCTAACATACCTGAGAATACCGCTACACCAATAGCTTGTCTCATTTCTGAGCCTGCACCGGTACTGACAACCAGGGGTAACACACCCATGATAAATGCAAATGAAGTCATCAAAATAGGGCGTAGTCGTAGACGTGAAGCTTCAATTGCTGCTTCTAAAGTTGACCGGCCTTGCTGCTCTAGATTATGAGCAAATTCGACAATGAGTATGGCATTTTTGGAGGCTAAGGCGGCCAGCAAGAATAAACTTATTTGGGTGAAAATATTATTATCACCTCCTGAGATATAAACACCGGCCATTGCAGACAAAATACTCATGGGTACAATAAGTATGATGGCTAATGGTAAGGCTAAGCTTTCATATTGCGCTGCTAAAATAAGGAACACAAGGAACAGGCAAAGCGGGAATATATACAGTGCTGTATTTCCTGCAATTACTTGTTGATAGGTGAGCTCTGTCCATTCGTAGCCGATATTTTCTGGCAATGTTTCATCTAATATTTTGATGATAGCCGCTTGTGCTTGGCCAGATGAATATCCAGGAGCTGGACTACCATTGATATCAGCTGAACGATAGGCGTTATAGTGCATGGCTATTTCAGGGCCAAATGATTCCTCAACATTAATAACCGCACCGAGAGGTATCATCGTACCGGCATCATTACGTACTTGTAAGCGAGTGATGTCTTCAGGCGTTGATCGGAACTCTTTATCAGCTTGAGCAATGACTTGGTATGTTCGACCAAACTGGTTGAAATCATTAACATATAATGAACCAAGGTAGATTTGCATGGTGCGAAATACTTCGTCAATAGGCAAGCCTAATTGCACCGCTTTAGTACGATCTAAATGAGCCGATAGTTGCGGTACATTAACGTTGTAGTTTGAATAAACTTGGGTTAATGCGGGATCCTGTCTTGCTTTATTAAGAACCTGATTAAGCACATCATCCAATGCCTTATCACCTTGATCGGCTCTATCTTGTAGTTGCAATTTAAAACCGCCAGTCGTACCTAAACCACGCACAGGAGGAGGGGGGAAGATGGCAATAAAGGCTTCTGGAATACCATTATATTTTTGTTGTAAACGGCCGGCAATAGCATTGGCACTTAGCTCAGGTGTTTTGCGCTTATCAAAGTCTGCCAAGGTAACAAATACAATACCTGCACTAGCTGAATTTACAAAACCATTAACCGATAAACCAGGGAACTGCACGGCACTGACTACGCCTTCTTCAGCCAGAGCTGCATCAGCAATATCACGCATCACTTGCTCAGTTCGCTCTAATGTTGCCCCTGTTGGTAATTGGGCAAAGCTAATCAAATATTGCTTATCTTGAGAAGGAATATAACCCGGTGGTACCCATTTAAAGCTAGAGGCGGTTAAGGCTACAAGCCCTGCGAAAATAAGCATCATAATGACTTTACGAGATGCAAAGACACGCACACTTTTAGCGTAGCCGCTTTGCCCTCTATCAAATGCTTTATTGAATAGATTAAATGCCCAGCCAAATAAGAAGTCCATTACTTTAGATAACTTATCTTTAGGTGCATCAGGTGCACGTAATAATAAGGCTGATAATGCAGGGCTTAATGTCAACGAGTTCAATGTTGAGATGAAGGTTGCAATAACAATTGTTAATGAAAACTGTTGGTAAAACAAGCCTGATAAACCACTAATAAAGGCAATAGGTATAAATACACCGGCTACCACTAGCGAGGTAGCAAGGATAGGACTGGTGACTTCTTTCATTGCTTGAATCGTGGCATCACGAGGGCTTTTACCCTCACGAATATTACGTTCGACATTTTCAACTACGACAATGGCATCATCTACCACGATCCCTACGGCTAGTATCAAGCCGAATAATGATAATACATTAATCGAAAAGCCAAGCAGGTGCATAAAGGCAAAGGTACCGACAATGGATACGGGTACAGCCAAAAATGGAATGATCGCCGCACGCCAATTTTGTAAGAATAAAATAACCACAAAAACCACTAAAGCAATGGCTTCAAGTAAGGTGATAATGACTGAGTGTATTGAGCTGCGAACAAACACCGTAGGGTCATAAACGATGCTATAGTCTAGGTCTTGTGGAAAGTCATTTTTTAATTCTGCCATTGCCGCTCGGACATTATCTGAAATATCGAGGGCATTAGCGCCCGGTGCTGCAAAAATAGGAATAGCTACCGCTGACTGATTATTTAATAAAGAACGAAGACCGTAGCTTTGAGCATCAATTTCAATGCGAGCAATGTCTTTTAGACGAGTGATTACACCATTACTATCTCGTTTAACTAATATTTGTTCAAACTCTTCTACGCTTTGTAAGCGACCTTGTATATTAATAGGTAGTTGTAGTTGAATATTATCCGCATACGGAGGGCCGCCAATAATACCCGCAGCTACTTGTATATTTTGACTACGAATAGCTGCTACAACTTCAGAGGGGTTCATGTTATGTTCAGCTATTTTGTCTGGATTTAGCCATACACGCATGGCGTAATCACCTGAACCAAATAAACGTACTTGGCCAATACCCGATATTTTAGCTAATTWAWCACGTACATTTAAGGTGGCATAGTTACGCAAATACAGCATGTCATAGCGTTCATTAGGTGATAATAAATGAACAACCATAGTTAAGTCAGGAGAGCTTTTAGTGACGGTGACACCAAGCTGACGTGTCACTTCAGGTAAGCGTGGCAAGGCTTGAGAAACACGGTTTTGCACTAACTGTTGTGATAGATCTGGATCACTACCAATGGCAAAGGTGATGGTCATGGTGAGCATGCCATCGGTCGATGCTAATGAGTTCATGTACAACATGTTCTCAACACCATTAATTTGTTCTTCTAATGGTGTGGCCACGGTTTCACTAATTACTGATGGGTTAGCACCTGGAAAAGAGGCTGTAATAATGACCGAGGGTGGCGATACTTCGGGATATTCCGAAATTGGTAGTTGAAACATGGCCACTAGACCAAATACAAAGATAAGCAGCGAGATTACACCCGCTAAAATAGGCCGATCTATAAAGTGTCTTGAAAAATTCATTGAGCATCACCTGTTGCTTTTGGCTCTTGTGGATCAACTAGCATGCCTGGTCTAATTCGCATTAAACCTCGAGTAACGACTTTATCGCCAACCGCTAAGCCGGACAGGATAATACGTTTACCGTCAATGCTATTACCTAGTTTAACTTCACGATAGGTTGTTTTATTTTCATCACTAATTATATAGACAAATTTTCTGCTTTGATCGGTGGCAATAGCACGTTCAGTTAGTAATATTTGAGGATATTCTATTGCACTGCCTAATTTTAAGCGTGCATACATACCTGACAAAAGTTGGCCTGTAGGGTTATCAAAGATAGCGCGAGCACGAATAGTACCTGATGCAGGATCGATTTTATTATCAAAATCATGGATCGTACCTTGATACGTATATTCACCATTTTGGATGGTTAATTCAACAGGGTTTTTAGCCGTTTCAGTTGTTTGACTTCTGTAACGTAAATAGGTTTTTTCATCGATTTCAAAATCAGCATAAATTGATTCATTAGCGACAATTGATGTTAATAATGGCGCATTAGAGCCTGATGATACCAAGTTACCGACAGTCAACTCTGTACGGCTGGTTGTACCTGAAATAGGCGCTTTAATATAAGCGTAACTTAAGTTTACTTGAGCTTCAGCCAATTCTGCTTCGGCGCGTCGTATGGTAGAAATAGCAACCAACTTGCTGTTAAGACGTTCATCTAAAGCTTGTTGAGACACCACTTTTTTATCAATCAAATCAATGGTTCTTTTATATTCTTTTTCGGCAAAATTTGATTCATTTCTAGCGGCGGTTAAATCTGCTTTCTTTTGGTCAACAATTGCTTTGAATGGCCGAGGATCGATGATATATAGAATATCGTCTTTTTTAACCTGCTGACCATCTTCAAATTTAATTTCAGTAATTATGCCACTTGCTTGAGGTCTAATTTCTACAAAATTTACGGCAGTAAGATGACCTGAAAAATCTGCCCATAAGCGATGTGATTCTTGCTTAATAATGGTTATTTCAACTGGCATTGCTTGTGGCTGTTGAGGTGCTGCGGCAACAGTAGTTTGGGTAAAAGCAATCATAGCAAGGCTGATGCTGATAGAGGTTAGTTTATTAAGCATTAAATGTGTCCTAATAAGTGTTGAGGTTATTGTGCTGATAGGGCTGAAAAATCGAATAATAATAGAGTGTAAGATCGACTAAAAGTTCATCAATTATGATAATAGAGCAGAATATTAAACAGTGTTTATTGTTTTTAAAATTTCATTGTCTGGATTATAAATGAAATTTAATTAGGGGAGTAGTGAATATATAACTTTTTATTCATTATTCAGTCATATTGATTTAGATGGGATCTTAAAAAAGCTAATAACGAGAGGGGATAACGCTCCCCTCACATTATTTATTTTTTAATCTAGATTTCTATTTTACGAGTGAAATTAGCGAGGAAAATGATTTTTTAGCGATTTTATGGTGTAAACGAGCATCTAAAATAGCATCTACATTTTGATAACTTAATTTAAATTCTTTAAGTTTGTCTGCTACCGAATGAAGTTCACCAGACTGGTGTTTTTCAACTAGTTGCTCGGCTAAAGAAAACATAACGTCATGTGAAGATTTTAATTCATCTAACCACGATTTTTGAAATGTTTTTTCTTGTTTAAACCGGTTAAGCCATATTGCTAAGTGACAACGCACAACGTAATCACTCAAGCCGCTATCTTGCATTGTCATTAAGATGTTAGTGATATTTGCGAACCATTTCTCTAAGGTTAATTTGAGCAGGGTTATTTTTTCATCCTGTTTAGTTAGGTTGCTAGCAGCATAGGCTATCCAAGTTTCATTAGGTGTGTAGTTATTGAGCCAGCCAGCAATATCAGCGGCAGGAATTGGACGGGATATACCATAACCTTGAGCTTCATCACAGCCCATGATGAGCAACATAATTCCATGAGCTTCGGTTTCAACACCTTCGGCAATAACTTCCCTATTAAAGGAGTGGGCTAAGCCAATAATACCTTCGATGATATTGTAATCTTGCGGATCATCAAGAATATCTCGAACAAAGGTTTGATCTATTTTTATGGTATTGGCTGATAGGTTTTTCATATGTGTTAACGATGAATAACCTGTGCCAAAATCATCAAGTGCTACTTTAACGCCTAACACATTCTGACAGCTTTTAATAATACCGCTAACGGCTTGAATATCACCCAGAGCACTACTTTCTAAAATTTCTAACTGTAAGCGCTGCGAGTTAATGCTTGAGTATTTATCTAAGGCATCATTTAATTGATCAAAGAATGCAGGGGATTGTAGATGTTGGGATGAAATATTAACACTAACCTCAAGATCTATTCCTTGCCTATTCCAATCTTCAAGCTGCTGTAATGCTTGGTTGATAACCCAACCCCCGACTTTAATCTCTAACTCTGTTCCTTCTATAATAGGTAAGAAATCGAGAGGAGGGATAAGACCTTTTTCGGGATGAATCCACCGTATTAAAGCTTCGACGCCAAATACTTTGCCTGTTTTCATATTCACTTTAGGCTGATAGTACAAACAAAGTTCATTATTAGACAAGGCCAATTCAAGTTCACTTAATTGATGATTTTTTTGTGCTGTTTCTAAGTCTTGCTCAGTATTAAATAATTGATAGCAGCTTCGACCTAATTGTTTAGCCTTATACATAGCTTGGTCGGCATGGCGAAGTAGGGTATCTATATCACCATTATCATCTGGGTATAAAGTAATGCCTGTTGAAGCCGTAATATTATGCGTGTTGCCGTTAATAAAGTAAGGTAACGAAAGCGCTTTATGTATTCGTTCTAAGGTTCTCTCACATTGAGAAAATGATTCAATATCATTGAGTAATAAAGTAAATTCATCTCCGCCTTGACGAGAAATAGTATCTTCTTCTCGAATACTTTTTTTAATGCGTTCAGCCACCTCGATTAATAATAGATCACCTGTTTCATGGCCATAAGTATCATTTACCGGCTTGAAGTTATCAAGGTCAAGAAAACACACCGCTAACTGCATATTTACGCGATCACTATGAGCAATTGCTTTATGGAAACGATCAGCAAATAAAGCGCGATTAGGTAGCTGGGTAAGCACATCATAATGTGCCATAAACTGGAGTTTCTCTTGATGTTTTTTATTTTCAGTTATATCAGTAAAGATACCTGCGTAGTTTATGATGTCATTGTTCTCATCAGTAATAGCTGAAATAGATAGAAATTCAGCATAAAGATCACCATTTTTCTTCTTATTCCAAACTTCACCTTGCCAATAGCGATCACGGTCAATTTGTCCCCACATATCATTATAAAACTGGTTTTTCTGCATACCCGAGCTAAGTATCGTAGGACTTTTCCCTATTACATTATCACGGCTATAGCCGGTTATTTCACAAAAAGCAGGGTTAACATCGACAATGATTTTATGTATATCGGTAATGATGACACCATCATGCATGTCATTGAAAACTAAAGAAGAAAGACGTAGCTTTTCTTCATTTTGTTTTTGTTCAGTAATATCATCAATACGAATAACCGCGCCTTCAATACCATTCGACGTTAAGGGGTAGATGGTAATGCATTCATATTTAAGCTTATTATTTTTATCTCGGTAAGCTTGACTTGAAATTTGTTGTTGCCGAGTTTTGATCGCTAGTTTTATATTGTCACTTTCTGCTGCTAAACGAGGAAATACTTGTGTAAACGGATGACCAATTGCATTGACGGATTTTATACCTGTTAGATTATCGGCTTCATGATTCCATTGAGTGACTTGGCCTTCGGAATCGACACCAATGAGGATGGAGGGCATAGAATCAATGATATTAGATAAATAACTTTGTAAATCAGAAAGTGAGCTATCTCTTCGCTCTAAAGATACCAACATCAAATTAACTTGGAACTGTAATTCACCTAATTCATCACTATTATCATCATCCGCTACTCGGACGTGCAAACTGCCTTTTTCGACTTCTTTGAATGCGGCTAATAATAAATTGAGGCGTTGAACTATACCGCGACGAAATACAAAAAGAAGTACCGCTGAAGTAAGTAATACACAGAGTACTGAGCCTATAATAAAGATTGTTGCCGTGGTACGTTTTTTTACCGAGAGTGAGCTGGCTTTTAGTTTTATAACGGCGTAACCATAGGTTAATTTTTGGTTACTTCCTGGTGCAAATAGTTGACTACGAAAAATGAGGAAGTCTTCACCGTCAATGGTGGTATTAATACGGTTGGTGATAATTGTGTCACTAAACCAAATAGGGTTAACGCCTGATAATTGCGAGTAGTGTTTTTTTATAAACTCGGGACGAGTTGAGTAAATAACATCGCCTGAGACATTAGTAATAAAGGCTGAATCTAGCTCTTCACCAATTAAATTCTTCATTTGCTTTGGGTTGTTAAACAGGTTTAAACGAAGCACATTTTGATTGATTAGGCTGGAGATGACTTTGGCTGATTGTGATAAGCGACTTTCCATGCCATCTGTAATTAGATAGTAAGATAACAGGGAAAATATGGCCAAAATAATGGCCTCAGCGATAATAATCACCATGCCATATTTAAAGGTAATGCTTTTATTTTTCAACTTCATAACATAATTCCTTTTATGCGCTGAACATCTCGATTCTTATATTTTACATCATTTATGGACTGGACGAATAACTGTTGTTCCAGTATCAATATGATCTATCTTAATTCCCTTTTGTGTCAATAAGAAAGCTGAGATAACAGGTTGGAATCCTTGCAGATAAGGGGTTTGATCTAAGGCAAAAGAGACATAACCCTTGTCTAATCCTTCGATAAAGCCAGGTCCAAGATCGGCACCCCCTATTTTTAGTTTACCTTTAAGGTTATTTCTGCCGACATATATAGCTAAAAGGTGTGAGTAATAATCATCACCATAGATAGCTTTTATATCTGGGTTTTCTTCATGGTAGGCTTTAATAACGGCTAATAATTTATCTTCATCTTGAGTGGCTGGTGACAATACATCACGGATAGTCCACTTACCTTGACCATTTTCAGCTAGATATTTTTGGAAAGAGCTTAATCTCAGTTCGGTAGCATAGTGACCAGGAGTAGCGTGAAGTATTGCAATGTCACCTCCATCAGGTAGATCTCTCATGACCTCTTTAGCCCAAATCTCACCATAATTAGACAGGTCTTGTCCAAAAAAAGGTAATGGTATGCTTGATTGCGCACTGGGTATATTGGTGTTGAAAATCATTACATTAATATTGGCATCAAGTGCTTTTCGAATAGCTGAGGTATAGAGCTCGCCAGGTCCTGCCCGAGTAGTAACAATAACATTAGGCTGTTGAGCAATACTTGCTTCGATTAATGCTATTTGTTCTCGTGGAGAGAATTGAGCCGGCCCAATAAACATACATTCGGCATTGACAAGTTTACAAGCGTCATTCATTCCTTGTTCTACTGGACGGAAAAAATCAGCACCGTAATCATGGGCTATAAATATAACTTTAAAAGGAGGGGTATAAGAAGATCTATCCATCTCCTTTGTCGATTGTTCTACTGTAACATCGCCTTTTTTATGATTAAAGTTCAGAGAAATAGTCAGGACTAAACCCAGAAACAATATCAATATAACTATATTTTTGATCATGTTGTCACGCTCCATTGACCTTAGTGTACATCGTTAAATCTTTTTGAACAATAACCTTTAAAAGAATGTGGTTTAAAAGGCAAGTTTTTGAAAGATATAACTAAGTTGTTGTCATTTATCTTGATAATACTTATGTTATCGAAGTGCCGCGCTTAAGGTTTAATTTAATTATCTTTGTTAAGCATTGTTATTCGGCCAATTATGGGTATTAAGTAGAAATAGCTTAAAAGTAATAATGCCAAACAGGCGGGTAACCAACTTATTGAGGTATCACGTTGCTGAGATTGAGTGAATGCTGGGGTTTGCAGGGCCTCACTGAACAGTTGTTTATCGGTTAAGCGGTGATAGTTTAACGAGGCTGCTTTGGCCAAATTCATAAGGTATTCTTCTCTAAGGCTAGACATATGTTCGGTGCCGACTATTTTCTCTGTTCCCCAAGGACCATTACGAGGTATATAACCTTTTATTTTTGATGGGTCTTCTGGTAAGCCAAAGCTACTTGCATGAGGCACATCATCAACCTGATAGAAACCTGTTTGATGGCCATCTTGATCATATTTAGGAATTCGACTTAAGGCTTTATTACCTACACCGACAATCAGTCCTGCTCGCCATGATGCAGGCAACTTTTCGGTTGTAAGATCAGCAAAGTCAGCTTGGTAACGAGCATTAACAGGAGGCGACTCATGTCCATCAGTGAAAAAAACTAATTTACTACTGAGTAAAAAGTCTTTTTTTAATTGTTTAAGAATATTATATAAACCTCGGCCTATATTACTATCGGCTACCCATGCCATTCGCCAATCAATATGCTGAATTGAATCTTCCAAAATTGAATAATTACTACAGACTTCAATAGGTGAAAACAGCAGGGCAGAACTACGTTCAGTAAATAAACCAAGCCCCACTCGTGAGCCACAAGGCAAGGTTTGGATAGCACTTATCATGTCTTGCTTAACCTTATCTAAGCGGCTAATAGCACCGCCATTATTATCGGTATAGTCTTGGGTGTTCATACTGCGAGTAATATCGACAATAAAGACAAAGTCATAGCTTGTGCTAGCCATCTTGATGGTAGGAATAAAAATAGAAATAAGCAGCAAACAGGCACTGCCAATAAGTAGGTTAAGTCTATTCATTATCTGCTACCTAAGGTAAACCGACAGGAAAACCTGGCATGGCAGACCATAGTTCGGTTGAGTTTTCAGTAGATTCTTTTGGGGTGCGAATTTTACCGAGTGGAAGGTCGCGAGATAAGCGTTGGGCTGCTTCAAAGTTATATTTAGCATTCCAAAACGAAGGCATTGATTTTAATACGGTTTGATAATGACTTTTAGCTACATCGGCAAGAGCCACCGAACGATCAATATGACCTTTTTCAGCTAATGTAATTGCGTGTTGTAGATAAAGGTTAGCAATATTATATTTAATCTTAGTGATGTCTTTCGCTGTGGCTACTTGTTCAGCAATACCATAGGCGGTGAGTGACTCCTCAAATAACAGTTGCTGTTGAAGCTGGTAGGCATAAGCAAAACGAACTTCAGCTTGAGTGAGATCAAGTTCATCAGGTGATATAAACCGATTATGCTGTAATACGTTAATGTTTTCATTGACTGTTTTATATTGATGATATTCAACGGTAGAATTGAATAATAAAATTAATGTTAAGCCAGATAAAGTGAGTAGAAAAAAATTAAGGTAACGTGTTCTAATCATCATGTTTGGCCTCAAACAGTTTAACTAATATCAGTAATAATAGGGCTAGAAATGCCAATAGGTAACAGTAATTAGCCAAGCTATAGTTGGGTGTCTTTTGTTGGTATTGCAAAGGACTATTTTCTAGTTTATCTACTTGTTCAATAGCTGCTTGCAGTGAATCACTAGTATCAATTTCATAAGATTGATAGGGTATTTTTAATGAAGTGAAAAACTTATCAAGATAGCGTTCAGGCATGACTCTAGGATTATCATCGGTAGATGAATCGGGTGTTGAGCTGATACTTAAGCCATTCTCTGTCCTTAAGAAAAACCAATATAGGCTGACTTGATAACGTTCAAACCAATCACGCAATGTTTTTTGAGCACGGTGATCTAATGTGGCAGCACCATCAGAGACTAATATGACCACACGTGATCCTGTATGGGCTTGATCTTTAAAATAGCTAAGCCCCATAGCTAAGCCTTTTGCCACATTGGTGAAAGCAAGACCTTGTGTATCTAGACTATTGATAGCAGCTTGAATCGCCGGCTTACTTTCAGTCAGAGGAATAGTATAAAAAGGTTGGGTACTAAAGCCGACTACAGCGAATAAATCATGGGGTCGTTTATCAACAAATCGAGATAGTAATCCACGTGCTGCATGTGCTTTTGATTGTTCATCTTTTGAAGGTGATCGCCCGCCAAAGGTTTCATTCATACTGGCACTGCGATCTAAGACAAATACAATATGAGCGCCATTACCCGTTTTAGAAATAGTACGGTAGCGAATAGATAAATCAGCCAAGCCAATAATAATAGCTAAAAAAGCCAAGCAACCTAAAAAACGAATTAGTCTCTGTAGCCAAATACTCAATGAATTAAGTGGAATCAATGCCGTCCATGCTGTCGGTCTCTTTTCAAAGGCTGTCGTTATGAAAGGTAATAAGATAAGAGGTAATAACAGTAAATACCAAGGGCTGTTTAGATATAAGCCCATCTATTTAATTACTTTATCTGCTAACGCTAATTGACGGCATAATTTGATTAAATAGGCATAAAGTGATTCATCAGCTTGGTGACCCATAAAGATTATTTGGTCAGAGAATTGAAAAAAATCATTTATTTCTATTGATAACACATCAAACTGAGCTTGTTGTTCTAAAAATAAGTCTAGCTGATGGGTAAATACGATATGGCCTGCTCGACTGTTAAATGCACAATGAACTGCTTGAATAGCAGCAACCGAGGCATTACTTGATTGTTTGTTAAGCTGGTTAATTTGATGACGAGCTAAATGGAAAGGGGAGATTGACCATAAAGTAATATGGCCTGCTAAATAAAGCCAGAATAAAAACAGTAGGGTGAATAGAGCTACTAACAGGTAGATAAAGTGCCTTTTTGAGGCTAAGTCTATTTTTTGGGGAGTAATATCAGCTTGCATAAAATCACTAGTATCTCCGCCTGACGGCGTTAATTCTTTTAACGGCGAGCTAATGAATGACCAAGGTGGAATGGTTAATGTGCTTATCTTCTTATTATTTGAAAAGCTAAGTTCAATGGCTGGAATGACTAAGTGATGAACATCAAGTGGAGCGTAAAATGTTTGGTAGTCGAATGACAGAGTATAACGGTTAGTCTCACCATTTGAACTGACTGAGTTGCTTACTTTATTTAATACTAACCAATAGCTAAGCTTACCTTCACTAGGAAGAGATGAGCTAGTAAGGCTAAACGATTTAGGGGTAATAATGGTGTATTGATGAGAAATAATATCACCGACTAAAATACCAAAATCACGACCTAATACTGACTTGGTCACAATAGGTGCTGAGATGATTGAGTCATCATGTGTTTCAGTATTTGTTTCAGATAAGGCCATATTGCAGTAAGACAATAGAAGACAAAATAGTTGAATGATTAGATAACGCATAGAGAGTAATACACCTTGATATTAAGCTGAAAAATAACGGCTCATTTGAGTAGTCGAAAAGGTATCGATTAACCAAAAAACACGGGATTGATAGCGTAAGAAGTGATGCTCTAAATACTGTTTACGGTGTTGATAGGCCTGCTTAATATTCTGCTTTTGTTTTGGCGTTACAAATACAAGAGATGGCTGACCGGTTTCAAGATCAGCCAATTCAATAAAGCGCCAAAGCGGATAATTGTTATATTCAGCCGACTGCCACAATACGATGGGTACCACAATATGTGCTGATAATGAGGACATTAACTGATGTAAGTTTGATTCAGGCCAGTGACAGTCAGAAATTAGAAAAATAAGCGCTGGTTTCTTTGGTAGAATTCGATTTACAGATGTAAATGAAGAGGCATCATTGATTGTCAGGGCCGGATTAATCAATTCATCTATTAAGCTTTCTTCTGAAGTAATTGCGTTAATCTCATCATTAAAAAGATAGCAACTGAAATCATCACCCGAGGCATTAACGGAAGACTGACAATGAGAAAAAAACTGCTGTATTAACTCAGGTTTTTTATCTAATGTCATGGATGATGAACCATCGATAAGCAAGAGCACATCAATCTGACTGCGTTGTCGATAACTACGAATATGAATTTGCTCAAAAGGATCACTTAGGCTCGCTTTTAAATCCATTGCCGATAAGTTAGGTTCAGATAAAAAAAGGCTTTTTTTATAGAAATCAGAACCGGCACCTCGTTGCTGACTTTTATGTCCTCCAGTCATTAAATTTCTGACTAAATGACTTACTTTGTAGTTAAACGTTTCGTTCATGGGGCTTGAATGGTATTCAGCACGGCATGAATTAACTCGTCGATTATTTGATCACGATTAAAGTCATAAGCTGGATTTAGAAATATTCGGTGTTTAGCACAGGAGGATAAAACTGAATGGAAATCCTCTGGCACAATAGCTGTTCTACCTTTAATCCAGGCATTAACTCTAGCGGCTTTAGCCAAATAACTAATGCCTCGAGGGCCCATTCCTCCTTTTATTAGCGACTTCATGTCAACATCAGATAGGGTAATGCCATAGCTGTCTGGTTGTCTTAACGCTCGACAAAGGTGATAAGCATAATCTTGTATTAATGGGCTAGCATCAATAGTTGATTGAATCGTAGCCGCTACCTGATTGAGATCTTTAAAGTTGAGTACATCTTTGCTAACGGAGTCGATTAATCTATCGGCATCATGATAAATCGTATTGAACATTAACTGCGTTAATAAGGCTTGGGATTCAGGTTGTTTTACTTTTAACTCCATCATAAAACGATCTCGGGCTGCAGCAGGCAGCTCAAATGTTTCATCTTTCTCAATTGAGTTTCTGTCGGCAAACACCTGTAAGTGAGGAAAGTGATGGGTTTTATTAAATGCTGTTACGCTGCGTTCAGCCATAATGCGTAACAGTAAAGAATGTACTTGAGGACGAGCACGGTTAATCTCATTAAAAAAGAAAATAGATAAATCATTACCGTGTTTAAGAATAGGCCCTGCATCAACGGCGGGTTTGCCTTCTTTATTGATATAGGTGTAATAAATTAAATCGTGAGGCATTAAATCAACGGTGCCTTCAATACGTTCAAAGCTACCGCCAATGAGTTCTGCCACCGTTTTTAGTAATGTTGTTTTACCCACACCCACATCACCTTCCAATAGAATATGACCGCGTGATAAGGTGGCTATCATCATTAATCTCACTATTTCTTCTTGGCCTAACATGACGCTATTAACCTTTGTTTCCATTTGTTGGATAAGGTTATGCCAAGTAGACATAGATAGTTCAGCTTGATATTCAGCAGTATTAACAGCCATATAAGTAATCTTGTTGTTAGGAGGGGAGATATAAAAATGGCTGGTTTACCTAAATGTAAACCAGCCATATCTGTTGTTCAGGTGATTAATACACCCATTTTCCTGTCTTCTTAAAATTAGCAGCACGTTCAGCATTACGCTTTTCCATCGCATTCATCGAGATGGTTTGTTTTTCTAACTCTTTTTTGCTGTGCTTAGGATCGTATTTACTGCCTTTTATTTTGTCAGGAAAGTTAGGTTTTGCTTCCCAGCAATTTCCCTTAGCCTTACATTGAGTACCATCGTATGCCATTACTGACATACCACTTGATAACAATAAAAGTGCTGAACATGCGATTGCTATTGTTTTTATTTTCATTTCTTTCTCCTTTATAGGTTTGGGACAACATAATGAATAGCGTTCATACCACTATGAACGCCAACCACTAATTCTTAGATTCTATTTATTAAAGTTTTTTAGGGCTTCAGCGTAATCTGCAGGGATCTCAGCAGGTTGGTATGTGGCACGCTGTTCTTCGGTTAGCCATTTGGCTTGCTGAGGATCACCCCAGTAGATACTTCTTACCCAGGACATAATCAGTAACATTTCATCGTGAGTAAGGTTGTTATACTGCGGCCCCATCATGCTACGAGCACCGCCGTAAATTGTTTCAAACATGCCTTTATCGGTCTTATTCTTAGGGTATGTCCAATAATCATCACCTAATGCAGGGCCTAGCTTTCCTTCTGCGGTATGACCATGGCAACCAGAGCAGGCGGTGGCATATAAGTTTTCGCCAGTTTCAATGGCATGTTCATTGCCGTTATAAAGGTTTTCACCGGTGTTTAAAAATTGCTTCACCGCTTTGGTTTCTACGCCTTCTTTACCGTACTCAAAGTCCAACACTGCGCCGGTAATGGTATGCCTAAATACGATATCTGACTGTGCAATAGGGATCAGTAAGATCGAGAGGGCGAAGGTAATTCCGATTTTTTTCATTGTGCTTTTTGGTATATTCATTTTGGTATGATTTCCTAATGTGATCTGCATCAATTGCATTTATAGCAATGGGATGCCTTCTTCTTGTAATATTGATTTAATTTCAGAATCAGATTGTTGCAATGCAATATTAATTTCTTTTAACAAGTTTTTATCATCTCTACGCACACCAATTGATTGTTCAAAATGTTGAACAATGCCTTCGCCATCACTGGTTTTTGCTGTGGCAGAAGAGACCACCATAGTGAGAGGCTCACGTGATGATTTAACATAGCGTGCTACTTCCGGTGCCCAGACATGAGCAATATCTGCTTTACCAGAGGCGACTTCTGAAATCATCCGATCAGGTTGGTATCTAACATATTGATTACGTCTAGACTTGAAGTTAATTAACGACATTAAGTAGTTAAAGGTTCCTTCATATTTACCAATCTCTCGTAACATTGCTTCAGACGGGCTACCAGGAACAATGGCAAATTTATTTAATGTGAGTAGGTCGGGGCTGGCCCAGCCTTTAATATTAAGTGCTGACTTTTCAGGATAGACAAATACATAGCCTGATTTATAGTAGGGCGTGCTGGTGGCTATACGGCTATCATCACTATCAAGGCCAATAACAACATCGCATTTATTTTTGTTTAACATTTCTGTGACCAGATAAATAGCAGCCTTATCTGACCAAACAAATTCTAATTCACGGTTCATTTTTTTGGCTAATACTTTAGCAATACCATTTTCAAAGCCTTGTTCAGATTTGTTTGAATAAGGTAATTCATTAGCCGCAGCACATACCCGTAACGTATCAGTACTTGCATATGAGTGAGCACTGAAAAGAGCCGTGCTACACAGGGCTAAGGTGCTAATAATATGAACTGTTTTTTTAGTGTTGTATGATTTTAAAATTGACATGTATTTTAAATACTCCTAGGTTGATCGGCAGTAGAAAAGCTACTGCCGATCCGTTAGTAAATTTCAGTTTTATGAATGCTGAAATGTTAGCTGTAAAATCAGCTTACATTTCAAATTCACCAAGACTTACGTCGTCATAAGGACCTTTTCCATCAAGAGAAAAGACCATGACACCACCACCCATTTGAGTGTTTTTAGCGAGTTCTTTAAATGCACCTACTGCGCCTAAACCAGCAGAAGGATCGTTTAAATCAAACACTAAACCAACAGCAGGCCAACCACCGACACCATAGTTGATAGCAATATATTGCGTACCTTTATGGGTGTAAGTCATTGGGTGACCAATTGCGCCTGAAGGAAGTTTGAATTTCCACAGTAATTTACCGGTGTCAGCATCACGTGCTTTCAAGAAACCATCCAAGGTGCCGTAAAAGACCAATCCACCTTGAGTAACCATGGTGCCGCCCCAAATAGCGAACTTCTCCATTTTTTCCCAAGCAAATTTACCGGTAATCGCGTTGTATGCTTTAACTTGACCAGAACCAATACCTTTTTGCTTGTCGCCTTTAGGTCCAGGGTAAGTCCATACGTTTGCACCTACGAAGAATTGACCTGCACGGTATGGCAACATGAACGGTTCCCAATCCATACAAAGGTGATTAATACCTAGGTAGAATAACTCTCTCTTAGGATCGTAAGAATCAACACCTTGGTTGTGGTAACCCATTGCAGAAGGACAGATATTGCGTGAACGATGATCCATGCTTGTGCTAAATTCAGGGTCACGAATAGGTAAACCTGTTTTTAGATCTACTTTCTTAACCCAGTTAGCTGTTTCATCCATTTTATTAGCTGAAACAAGATCACCTGTTACACGATCAAGTGTGTAGATAATACCGTTACGATCTGGATGAGTAAGTAATTTACGCATCTTGCCATTTTTATCTTTTTGCTCAGATAACATCATCACGTTAACGCCGGCATAGTCCCACTCATCATGCGGTGTTTTTTGGTAACCAAACTTAGCTAAACCTGTCTCTAAGTCACGTCCCCAAATAGTCATGGTCCACTTGTTATCACCTGGACGCATGGTTTCATTCCAAGGAGCAGGGTTACCTGAACCGTAGTAGAACATGCTTAGATCTGGATCATAAGCGTACCAACCCCAGTTAGTACCACCACCGATTTTCCATGCATCATCTTCCCAAGTCGATGTACCTAGACCTTTTTGACCATAATGAGGGTTATCTTTATTAAAGCCTTTAGCTAAACCTAGTTCTGCATCTGGGCCTGTTGCATACCAACGCCATACCATTTCACCAGTATGAATATCATAAGCAGTAACATAACCACGCACACCCAACTCAGCACCTGAGGAACCTTGAATGACTAAATCATTAGCCACAAAAGGAGCGGCTGTTTGAGTTTGACCCACACTGATGTCACCATTTTCTACYTTCCAGTGAACTTCACCTGTTTCAGCATTCAAAGCMACYACATGACCATCCAATAAACTTTGCACGATCATTGGMGCTAATTTGTCATCACCAGGCCAGTAAGCTAAACCYCGGTTAACYAARTCACAACASGCTACTGCACGAGCAGCAGGATCTTGYTTWGGYTTGTATTCCCATTTGATAACACCCGGCTCATCWAGATCAACGGCAAAGGTATTATTAGGGAAAGGACTATGTATAAACATAGTRCCGCCRACYACTAATGGTGCACCTTCATGACCATTYAACACACCSGTTGAAAAACTCCATGAGGCATGTAAGTCTTTAACKGTTTTTTTGTTAACTTGTGTTGATTTACTATAGTGATTWACRGAGTAGTTTTTACCYTGCATYACCCAGTTTTCTTCACTYTTAGATAGCTCGACCAATTTATCATTGGCAACTGCTACGCCGGACATCATCCCCACAAGGGATGAGATGGCAAATGCAGTACCGATGGATGACCATCGCTTAAGATTCGTTTCTCTCATGATTTCTCCTTATATTAATAATAGCCTGCACCTTGATGCAAACTTGCTACGTGCAATCAGCACGGTGTAAATGATTTGATTGCATTGACCTATTTTCTCACCGCTGATTTAGGTCAGATAGAGTCATTAACCATTAGTAATAGAAGGAATTTGTCATGTTAAGTTGGGGAGTTATTCAAACGGGTAAAGTGGGAATGATTGCCTGCTTTTAAGGTGAAGTAAATCCCCCAAAAGCACGCGGTCCTTTACCTGTTTTAAGGGTTGAAATGACACTATTAGATTGCAAGTCTACGATTGATAATTTATTGTCAAACCAGTTGGTGACATAAGCAAATTGTCCATCAGAAGAGAGCATGATACTTTCCGGCATTTTGGCTAATGGAATTCGTGAAATTTGTTTTAGTGATAAGGCATCAAAGGTAATTAGGTTATTGTCACCCTGATTAACCACATAAAAGCGTTTATTATCGTGACTGACACTAACATCATAGGGCGAGTTACCGACTTTAATAGTGTCAGTTACCTGCTTACTTTCGGTATCAATAATATCA
Organism: Gammaproteobacteria bacterium; assembly: GCA_002402245.1. Lineage (GTDB taxonomy): Bacteria > Pseudomonadota > Gammaproteobacteria > Nitrosococcales > Methylophagaceae. Next base: position 20,906 of record NVVP01000046.1, read on the forward strand.
ATATGGCCATCACCAACAGTTGAAACATAAACACGCTTACCATCTGGACTCAGTGCCAGTGAATAAGGGTTTTTTGATGTGGCAATGACGGCATGTTTTCGGGGTGTATCCGCATCAAGAATAGTGACAGTATTACTCTCTCGATTAGCCACATAAATTCGGCGTTTTTCACTGTCAATGACAATATCGGCTGGACTTTCTTGTACCGCAAGTAAATCCACAATCTGCTTGGTCTCAGGGTTAATAACCAGCACCGCATCTCGGTTCCAGTCAGTAACAAATACCAGACCTTTAGCTGTGTGATCAACGGTTATTCCAAACGGTTGACCAAAGGTATCGACTTTGAAAAGTAATTCAAAGCTTTGATTGTCATAGGCGGTGACTAGGCCTGATTCAGGGTGAGTGAAATAGACGCGATGATGTTTATTATCAATAGCGACTCCGACAGGGCCACTATCAACAGAGAATGTGTTAACTAACTTGCCATCAGGTAGATCAAAGACGGATACAGTCGCATCATCTTGATTAGTAATATAGGCATAATCAGCAACAGCGAATTGGCTTGATAATAAAAGTAAGCCGGTCAAACTAAGGGTGATAGCAGAATGATGCATTTATTTTTTCTCAAGTAATGTTTTTAAACTTTGCATGCCTTGTTGAGCAAAGTCGGTCATAGCATTTACTGCTGCGTCATCATTTAAGTTTTCAGGAGGGAAATTACCCGTATCAGCACGATAAAAACGACCTTGCCACAGTAGCTCACTACCTGATTCAACCGGGTTAACCGTTAGTGTGATGGTGTAAAAACTAACAGGGAATACAGCCGTATCTTCTTCCAATAGCCGATAAGACAATAGATGAGTTTCAGCATTAATCTCATCAAGACTATCTGTTAGTGTGCCTTTTTCAGCAATATGAATAACACGCGTTTGTTCATCAATAATGTCAACGCTAGTCACCAAAGGATGCCATTGGTCGATATGAGTAAAATCACTAATAACTTTCCATACATTATCAACAGATGACTCAATTATTATTTTCTCATCCACCTTCTGGGGCGTGGGGCCATGAGCGGTTGCCATTGTGCTGGTGAATGACAGTAATGCAAATAGTGCAATTAATAGGGAATGTAAAAACTTCATGATTAACCTTTTAAAATGGGATGGGGATATAAATTATTGTGGTGCTCTATTGGTATTACCTAAGGTTTCCACATGGTTATTGACGATGCCTATTTGAGTAAATTTAAATATTTTGTCAGAAGACCCTTGTTTAACTAGGTTTTGATAAAGCCAGAACTCAACTATTCCGCCTGCATTTTCTTTAACC
>NVVP01000047.1 GCA_002402245.1 Gammaproteobacteria bacterium
ACATTTTAGGGTCAATCATAATCAATCGAACCTGCTCAGGCGTCGCCTTATAAAGCAGGCTTAGAATCATCGCATTAACGGCAACTGACTTACCTGAACCGGTAGTTCCCGCCACCAGCAAATGAGGCATTTTTTCTAAATCAWCAGAAACAGGACGGCCGGCAATATCTTTACCTAGCGCCATCATTAACACTGATTTATTATCTTCATAACCAGGCGAGCCTAAAATCTCTCTTAAACGCACCATTTCTCTTGCTTCATTGGGAATTTCTAAACCCACCACCGGTTTGCCTGGAATAACTTCTACGATACGCACACTACTGACTGATAAAGCACGTGCTAAATCTTTAGACAATCCTGAAATACGACTGACTTTAATGCCTGCTGCAGGCTGTAGTTCAAATCGAGTAACTACTGGACCCGGTTGTACTTCAACCACTTGAACTTCAACACCAAAGTCTTTTAGTTTAAGTTCAACTTGGCGTGATAAGGCTTGTAATACTTCTTCGCTATAACCTTGTTTTTGCACTTCAGCCATATCTAATAAGGCTAATGTAGGCATGGTACTGTCGTCCGAAGTTTCAAATAAAGGAACTTGGCGTTCTTTTTCTTCTCGCTTACTGGGTTCAGACTCTTGAATCGTCGGTTCGATTCGTACTTTTTCACGTTTTAAGAACTGTTCATTTTGTTCTTTAAAGGAATCTTCGCGTTGTTTCTTGGTTTTCTTTGCTGACAATTCATCTTTAAATTCTCGCAACCAACGAGATATAACAGTCATAATTAACAAGGTAACCGCACCTAAACGGTCCACGACCATTAACCACGATAAGCCGGTAAATAAGGTAATGCCTGTCAGTAAAATAGCTAGTAATAAAAGGCTTGTTCCAGCAGCACCAAATACAGACTCAAAACCTAGACCGACTACTTGGCCTAAAATACCACCCGCACCTTCCGGTAAGAACTGAATAAACTTTTCTAAGCTTAATGTCGACAACCCACTGGCCGAGGCTAATGCCATCAACAAGCCAACAGATTTTAATATAAAGAAATGTAGAGCACCTTCTGAGTCTGCTCTTTTTCCCCAGCTAAATAATAACCAGCCACTAAACGCCAACATCAATGGAGATAAATAAGCCGGAATGCCAAATACAAATAATAAAGTATCTGCTAACCATGCTCCGACAATACCCCCTCGGTTACTAATGACATTGTCTGCGCCCGTCGTTGTCCAGCCTGGGTCTGCCGGGTTATAAGAACCGAGAGATAATAATAAATATCCGGCCAGCGCCATCGCTAAAATAAGCGCAGCTTCACGCAAGCGAAAGCCAACAGCACTTGAACTAGCCAGCTGTTGTTCCTTTTCTTTTCGTCGTGTTGCCTGTGCCAAAGTAATATGTCCAGTAATCGCAATCAAGTTTGATAGGGAATTTTAACACAGCTTATCAATGAATATACTTTACCAAATCAATGCTAATGCGTACCCTTAATAACATTCACTATTTATCTCTGGAGATACATCATGGCTGAGAGCAAACATTGTCGTCTACTTATTCTTGGATCAGGCCCTGCAGGTTACACTGCGGCAGTTTATGCTGCTCGTGCRGCACTTGAGCCAGTCCTTATTACGGGCATCGAGCAAGGCGGCCAATTAACCACCACAACCGATGTTGATAACTGGCCTGGTGATGATCAAGGTGTTGACGGTACAGAATTGATGCAACGTATGCAGCGTCATGCAGAGCGTTTTGGTACTGATATTATCTTTGATCATATTCATACCACTGATCTTAGCCAACGTCCTTTTAAACTGACTGGTGATTCAGGTGAATATACTGCAGATGCCTTGATTATTGCTACTGGTGCTACGGCTAAATACCTAGGCATGGAATCAGAAGAAGCCTTTAAAGGCCGCGGTGTTTCAGCCTGTGCAACCTGTGATGGTTTCTTTTATAAAAACCAGCCTGTTGCCGTGGTTGGTGGTGGTAATACAGCAGTTGAAGAGGCCTTATACCTATCAAATATTGCGTCTAAAGTAACCGTTATTCACCGTCGTGATAAATTTAGCTCTGAAAAGATTTTAAGTGCTCAACTTCTTAAGAAAGCAGAAGAAGGTAATGTTGAAATCTTATGGAATTCACAACTAGATGAAGTCTTAGGCGATGATGCGGGTGTAACCGGTTTACGCGTTAAGAGTACCCTTGATGACAGTACACAAGATATTGCAGTTCAAGGTGTATTTATCGCGATTGGTCATAAACCGAATACGGGTATTTTTGACGGCCAAGTAGAAATGGATCATGGCTATATCACCCAAGTAAAAGGCACGGAAACATCTGTTGCTGGCGTATTTTCTGCCGGTGATGTCTCTGACCAAATCTACCGTCAAGCAATCACATCTGCGGGTGCAGGTTGTATGGCAGCATTGGATGCTGAACGCTTTTTAGAAAGCGAAAAATAGTATTAAATTAGAAGGTAGGTAAGGGTATATTTTGCCCTTACCTACTTTTTGCTATTCCCTTCTTAAACTATCAAATAAACCATACTTCCAGTTTCGCATTGCAAGTACTACGGTTATTCCCCGTCGCTGTTCTAATGGCAGTCGAGCCTCTTCATTGTTCAAGCCGTTAAACTCCACCGCCAATTGCTTTAACTTACGGTTAAACACCGTCATAGCCTCATCGCTTAACATGCCATTAATTACCACCAGCTGTTCATGCTCGCCCATAAACTGGGTATTAAAAAAGTCGGCTGCTAGTTTTTCTTGAAAGAATCGTTGAATAGGCCCATTGTCTCGCCATTTAAAATTGGGCGACACCTTTAACTTCACTCTATTGCCAATTAATAAGTCGATTAATTTCAATCGATCTAGTACGGCTAAATAACGAATACACTGATGTTCATTAAAATGGAATACCTCCATTAACTTGGCCACTGTCCAGCCATTCAATATACAAACCGTTATTAATAACAGGCCGACATCATCAGCAATCTCTTGCTCTTGTTGTAACGATAATTCAGACACGAGAAAGGAGGTTTCTTTACTCATTTGCATAATAAGATCAGATATCTCCATTTCCATCAGCTGACATATTTTGTCTAAACGTGACAAAGAAAGTGCATCTGCCGAGAATAATCGTTTTACACTGGCTTCCGATAAATCTAAATGCTTGGCAACATCAGCATACAATAAGCCGTGCGCCTTAAGGGACCGTTTTAAAGTGTCAATAAGCTGCTTTGTTTGCGCCATTTTACTATTCCATGTCATGATTACCGCTTAAAAGTATCATATATTGATACATAAGGAACAAAATAGTTCTACCATCACCATTAAAGTATCAAAACTAACTTAAGCCATTATTATCAACTCCTACTTTAAATTTAAGACAGGTCTTTTTTGCTATGAAGTCACTTTTTAACACCACTGGATTCTTTGCTTTTATTGCAATGATCTTTCTTAATGCCTTTGTCGATTTAGGCCATAAGATAATCATTCAAAACACCGTCTTTAAAGTCTATGACGGGTCCACTCAAGTGATTTTAACGGCTATTGTTAATGGTTTAATTCTCATCCCTTTTATCTTATTATTTACTCCATCAGGCTTTTTAGCCGATCGATTTAGAAAACCAAAAATCATGCGCTGGTCTGCAGCTGCGGCGGTACTAGTAACCTCATTAATCACCGCTTCTTATTATTTAGGCTGGTTTGAGTTTGCTTTTGCCATGACCTTTGTTCTTGCCGTACAAAGTGCTTTTTACTCCCCAGCTAAATACGGTTATATCCGAGAAATCGCCGGTAAAAATAATTTAGCAACAGCCAACGGCGTAGTGCAATCACTGACTATTGTGGCCATTCTATTAGGCATGTTTCTATTTTCTATTCTGTTTGAAAACGCCTTAAGTCAACATGCTTTCAATAATGAAGCAGACATCATTAAAGCCATAGCGCCATTAGGTTGGTTACTAGTCATAGGTAGCCTTATTGAGCTTTATTTTGCTTTCCGCCTGCCGACGCTAGAACCAACTAAACCGGTTGAAAAATTTAACTGGAAACATTACTGTCGCGGTCAATCATTAGTCAATAACACTCGCCTACTTCGTAGTGATTCTGTTATCTGGTTATCGATTATTGGTTTATCTCTTTTTTGGGGCGTATCACAAGTGGTACTTGCCACATTCCCAGCCTTTGCCAAAGAGATGTTGGCCATCGATAACACCATTGTCATTCAAGGTTTACTCGCCTGTTCTGGTATCGGCATCGTCGCCGGTTCTTTATTAGCCGGTAAAATCTCTAACCATTATATTGAAACGGGCCTAATTCCTATTGGTGCCTTAGGTATGGTGGTGACATTATTCTTTTTACCTCAGCTTAGCTCAACCACCAGTTTATCTATTGATATTCTTGCCTTTGGATTTTTTGGTGGCTTATTTATTGTGCCACTCAATTCACTAATTCAATTCCATGCGCGTGCCGAACAATTAGGTACCGTTCTCGCAGGTAATAACTGGGTTCAAAATGTAGTAATGCTGACATTTTTAATCATCACAGTGTTACTTTCTATTGCGGCAGTGAGTAGCCAAGTCATTCTTAATGCGCTTACCGTAGTAACACTTCTGGGCGCCGCCTATACCGTGTGGAAGCTACCGCAATCTTTAGTGCGTTATGTATTGGGTGTTGTCTTTGCAGGTAAATACCGTATCAATGTACAAGGTTTTGACAATATGCCCTCACAAGGTGGCGTGCTGATGCTGGGTAACCATATTAGTTGGTTAGATTGGGCGATGATTCAAATTGCCAGCCCACGTCCTGTGCGTTTTGTGATGGAAAAATCAATTTACCAAAAATGGTATTTAAAAGGTTTGCTCGATTTATTCGGTGTTATTCCTATTTCAGGCGCAAGCAGCAAAGGGGCCTTACAAACGATTAACTCACATCTAAAACAAGGTGATGTAGTGTGTTTATTCCCTGAAGGTTCTATTAGCCGTAGCGGCCAATTGGGCGAATTCAAAAAAGGCTTTGAGCTTTGTGTTGCCGATGTTGAAGGCGTGATCTTACCGTTTTATTTACGCGGTTTATGGGGCAGTCGCTTCTCACGTTCAAGTTCAAAACTACAAGCGCTTCGTTACAGCGGTTTACGTCGAGATGTGATTGTGGCATTTGGGACAAGCTTAGACATTAGCACTGCAGCAGCTGAAGTTAAAGCAGCCGTATTCGACCTATCAATCACTACATGGCAAACACATACAGAGCAATTACCGAGTATTGCTCATGCATGGATAGACCGAGTGAAACAAGACCCTTCTGCACCTTGCATGACCGATATTATTGGTAATAACACCTTATCAAGACGTAAAGCCCTGACTGCGGCCTTATTATTTGCTCGTCGCTTCGGAAAGCAAAGCCCTGAAAAAAATATTGGTTTATTACTACCTACAAGTAGTGCTGGCCTACTCGCTAATATGGCTGCGTTTATTTGTGGTAAAACCGTTATCAATCTTAATTTCACATCCAATATGCAGTCACTTCTTTCTGCATTAAATAAAGCTGAAATAAAGACTATTTATACCTCTCGCCGCTTTGTTAGCAAACTTGAGAAAAAAGGTATTGAAGTGAGTCGTTTATTCGATCATGCAAGCCCTATCTATCTTGAAGACTTTCAACAAGAGATTAGTGGTAAAGAAAAGCTATTAACATTATTGAGTAGCTACTTACCGACCTCATTATTAATTTCACTTTATGGTCAAGCGGTGGAAATAACCTCACCAGCCGCAATTCTATTTTCTAGCGGTAGTGAAGGCGAACCTAAAGGTGTGGTACTTTCTCATCAAAATATTATGGGTAATATCAAACAAGTTTCCGATGTATTAGATACCCAGGATAAAGACGTTATGATGGCTAGTTTGCCACTCTTTCATGCCTTTGGCTTGACGGTGACTGGACTAATGCCATTGATTGAAGGTATCCCCGCTATTTGTCACCCAGACCCCACTGATACTTTAAATATAGCCAAAGGCATTAGTCAGCATCAGGCGACTATTTTCTGTGGTACCTCTACTTTCTTACGTCTATTTAATAAAAACCGTCGTATTCATCCATTAATGTTTGATTCATTACGTATTGTTATTGCCGGTGCAGAACGGCTCAACCCAGAAATACGCGATGACTTTAGCCTTAAATTTGGTAAATCAATCTATGAAGGCTATGGCACAACAGAAACAACGCCCGTTGCTACCGTTAATATTCCCGACCGAATTACAACAGATGATTGGCACGTTCAAACAGGATCTAAAAAAGGCACGGTAGGCTTACCTTTACCCGGCAGTAGCGTCAGAATTGTTGACCCAGTAAGCCTAGCGACATTAGCTAGCGGTGAAGATGGCTTGATTCTAATTGGTGGTACGCAAGTGATGCAAGGCTATCTTAATGATCCAGAAAAAACCGCCGAGGTGATTGTCGAAATTGATAATCTACGTTGGTATAAAACAGGTGATAAGGGCCATGTTGATAAAGATGGCTTCTTAATTATCGTGGATCGCTACTCTCGTTTTGCCAAAATTGGTGGTGAAATGATTAGCCTTGGTGCTATTGAATCAAGTATTAATGCCACCTTGCCTGAAGGTGTGGAAGTAATGACTACCACTGTGGCAGATGATAAAAAAGGCGAAAAAGTCGTCTTACTCTATGCCGGTGATATTGAACAAGAAGCCATCAAAGCCTGTATCGCTGACTCAGGACTAATTAGCCTAATGGTGCCAGGCCTGCTCATTGCCGTTGAAGACATCCCTAAATTAGGTTCAGGAAAAAGTGACTTTAATACCGCTAAAAAGATCGCTGCTGATTTTGTCGCGGCCTAAGGATTAATTATCTAATGGCAGAATCAACTCCAAGCCTAAACAATGAATATGTCATTCTCATTCATGGCTTAATACGAAGCAGCCGTTCAATGAAAAAACTGGCTATTGCATTGGAAGATGAAGGTTATTCCACTATAAATGTAGATTATCCTTCTAATCAGTTTTCTATCGAGCAGTTAGCCGTTGAAACCATTAATAAAGCACTGGCTTTATGCCCTAAAAATGCAATTATTCATTTTGTAACGCATTCTCTCGGTGGCATTTTAGTGCGGCAATATTTAAGTGAACACTCGATTGATAACTTAGGTCGAGTTGTCATGCTCGGCCCTCCTAATAAAGGCTCAGAAATAGTTGATAATTTATCGTCCTTTCCAGGCTTTAAACTAATCAATGGTCCCGCAGGACTCCAGTTAGGAACAGATGAACAAAGTGTTCCAAATAAACTCGGTCCAGTTAATTTTGACTTAGGTATTATTGCTGGCACTAGGAATTTCAGTATTTACGCTCTGATGATAGCCAAACCCAATGACGGTAAAGTCTCCGTTGAAAGCAGCAAAATAGAAGGCATGACCGATCATATTGAATTAGCAGTAAGCCATTCTTTTATGATGAATAATAGCCATGTCATTGCCAATGTTATTCACTTTTTGCAGTCAGGTTTATTTTTGAAAAAAATCCCTGACCAAAATTAAGTTTTACATCTTATTTTATAAGGCGTAGTTTACAGGCTGATTAAGCGATAAAATATTAAATTATAAGGACGTAAACCTTGAGTATCTCTCCCTCATTCCCCCCCTTTTATGATGAAGCAACAGATAAAGCAGCTGAAAACCTCAGGCTTGCACTTCCTTTAATCAGAAAAAATGATGCTCCAGCAAATCCGGTCAACTACGCTGTTTGGTATGAGTATGTATCGGGTAATAATGCTGACTTATCGACCGCTATTGATGAGTTAACCGAGAACAGTGAAGCTATCACTGCCAATATTTCACAATCCCTATATGAAAAGTATGTCCTAATGGATATGCCTAAACGACTCAAAGAGGCCAACACTGGGCTTAATGGTGTAGTTAATAACGCCTTAAATAATATTAATGATGTTGAATCTAAAACCAATCAATGTTTATCCAATTTTAAAGAGTCTCAAGCAGCATTAAAAAAATGTGACGATATTGATGGTTTAAAAGCCCTCGTAGGTCAAATTCTTAGTAACACCAAAGAAATGTCTCAAACCAGTGAAGACCTAAAAGAAAGCCTTGAATCATCTGTTTTAGAGATAGAAAAACTAAAAGATGAATTAAACTGTGTTAAAAAGTCTGCCGAAAGAGATTCTCTAACAGACTTGCTCAACCGTGGCGCCTTTGATCGTGAATTACAAGCCGCCTGTGAAGATGATGCCGTTAATGTCGCTTTATTATTATTTGATTTAGATCACTTCAAAGCAATTAATGATAACTTTGGCCATTTATTAGGCGATAAAGTGATTCGTTTTTTTGCCAGCTTATTGAAAAAACAAGCTACAGGCTTACATCTTGCCGCACGTTATGGTGGTGAAGAAATGGCGATGATCTTGTTCAACTTATCACAACAAGAAGCCTTTTCTATTGCCGAAAAAGTCAGAGCTGAATTTGCCAATAGCCGCCTGAAAAAACGGGGTAGTGATGAGTCTATTGGTCAAGTCACCGTCTCTGTCGGTATTAGTATGAAACGAATGGGAGATAGTCCCTTAGAGATGATCGACCGGGCCGATACAGTTTTATTCCAATCTAAAAAGAATGGTCGTAATACAATTACTGTTGCCTTATAACAACACTGTGCCAGCCTAATTTATCCAGCTGACACAGCGTTCAATCACTATGACTTGATTGTTTGCAAATGAGCTACTCGTAATGTTGCTGGTGGATGCGAGTCATAAATAGCCGACACTAATGGATCGGGTGTTAACGTACTGGCATTTTCTTGATACAAGGCCACTAATGCAGATATTAAGTGATCTTTATTGGATACTGAGGCCGCATAGGCATCAGCTTCATATTCATATTTCCTAGACAGTGACGTCATCATTGGATGTAAGAAAAAGCTAAATACCGGAATCACTAACATAAACAATACCAATGCCATCGCATCTGTTTGTGTTTCTACCCCCAAACCACTGAAGAACCAAGCCTCAGTAGAGGCAAATCCTAATGCCGCTAAGCCCACTAGGCTTAATAAAGCCATCACGCCCATATTTTTCATTACATGTTTACGACGAAAATGACCTAATTCATGTGCTAATACCGCTTCGATTTGATCTTCATCTAATGTGTCTAATAAAGTATCAAAAAATACGATTCGTTTGTTATTACCTAAACCGGTGAAGTAAGCATTACCATGGCCACTGCGACGAGAACCATCCATCACATAAATACCTTGGCTTTTAAAGCCACATCGATCTAATAATCCTTCTACTCGCGCTTTTAATACTTCATCTTCTAGTGGCGTGAATTTATTAAATAAAGGCGCGATAAAAGCCGGATAAGCCCACATCATGATCAAAGCAAATGCCATCCATGCTACCCAAAGGTATAACCACCAATATTCACCCGTGCTGCCCATTAACGCTAATGCCCCCCAAATAAGCGGCGCTCCCAGAGCTAACATCAACACGGTTTGTTTGGCCATATCAGATAAAAACAAAGCCGGAGTATTATTATTAAAACCAAACTTCTGCTCCATCACAAAGGTTTTGTACCACGATAAAGGCAGGTCAACTAATGTGCCAATAATAAAAAAGCTTAAGATAAAAGCAATACCGGTTAGCATGGGCGATAGACCTAATGCTTGCCATGAATCGGATAACAAAGCCAAGCCGCCACCTAAGGTCCAGACTAGTAAAAATACTAATCCAATCACACTATCARGTCGGTTAATTTTGCCTTTGGCAACCGTATATGCGGCCGCTTTTTGGTGAGCACTTAGTTCTACTTGATCTTTAAATGCCTCAGGCACATCATCACGATGAGCATGAACATAACGACTTTGTCGTAATGATAACCACAGCTCAATCCCCGTCATTAAGACTAAGGCGGCTAAAAAAAACCAGGTAAACTCGTTCATATTTCCATCCAAATAAAATCAACAATGCTATGCAGGTTAGCCTTTGATACAATCTCTGGCAAGAAGTTCGTTTTAAATAACTATTCAATATAAAGAAATTATCATGGCTAAGAGCAAAAAGAACCTAATTTGGATTGACCTAGAAATGACAGGTCTTGATACCAATAACGATTACATTATCGAGATAGCGACCATTGTGACTGATGGTGACTTAAACGTTATCGCTGAAGGTCCAATGATTGCTATCCATCAATCTGATGAAACTTTAGATGCGATGGATGAATGGAATACCCGCCAACATGGTGGCTCAGGCCTAGTAGACCGTATTAAAGCGACACGCGTTACGGAAGCTGAAGCCGAGCAACAAACGCTCGACTTCCTAAAAGAGCATGTTCCTGCTGGCGTATCACCTATGTGTGGTAATAGTATTTGCCAAGATCGCCGTTTTATGGCGCGTATCATGCCTGAATTAGAAGCCTTCTTCCATTACCGCAATCTTGATGTCAGCTCATTGAAAGAGCTTGCTCGACGTTGGGCTCCTAAGGTTGAAAAAAGCTTTAAAAAGAAATCATCACACCTTGCAATGGATGATGTTAAAGACTCAATTCGTGAATTACAGCATTACCGCGAACACTTTATTAAAATACCTTAAGCGCAATAATTATATTTACTTCGGTGATATTGGTCACCGAAGTAAATCCTATTAAGACTTCATCATTCCGCTAATTAACATCAAAGCATGCTTTTATTAATTGCCCTGATGCTGCGCTAATGCCCAGTCAATATGTTCTTTTACCATGTCACTTGAATCCGCCGAGCGTAAATTCAGCGCATCGACAATTTCAGGTGTTGTAGTCGCATTACCTAATGCAACGGCAATATTTCTTAGCCATGATTCATGACCAATTCGCCTAATCGGGCTGCCTTCTAATTTTGACAAGAACTCATTCTCAGTCCATTTAAAAAGTGATAACAATTCAGGGGCATCTAAGCCTTGTCTTGGCAAATAATCTTGTTCGCTAGTAGCTTGTGCAAATTTATTCCATGGACAGACTAACTGACAATCATCACAACCATAAATCCGGTTACCTAACATAGGTCTAAATTCAACCGGTATTGCACCGCGTAACTCAATAGTTAAATAGGATATACATCGGCGAGCGTCCACTTGATAAGGGGCTACAATCGCCTGGGTAGGACAGATATCAATACAGGCTACACAGGTCCCACAACTCGCTTTAACAGGCGAGCTAACAGGCAATGGAATATCAACATAAATTTCACCTAGAAAGAAATAAGAACCGTGAGATCGATTTAACACATTACTATGCTTGCCTCTCCAGCCTAAGCCCGCTTTTACGGCTAAGTCCYTTTCCATCACAGGGGCACTATCACAAAATACTCTAAAGCCCATGCCACCGACTTCATCAGCAATCTTATTGGCTAATAATGCTAAACGTTTACGCATTAATTTATGATAATCGCGGCCTAAGGCATAGCGAGAAATAAAGCCTAATTGGTTATCTGCTAAAACAGCCCACGGTTCTGCCGCTGGTTCTGGCCAATAATCCATACGTACACTAATCACTCTAATCGTACCTGGAATCAGTTCTGCAGGACGGGTTCGCTTTGTGCCATGTTTTTCCATATACGACATTTCGCCATGAAACCCAGCTGCCAACCATACCGACAGCTCTTCTTCAGCTTCAGATAAGTCCACATCACTAATGCCAAACTGCTGAAAACCAAATGATTCCGCCCACTGCTGCATATTGGAATATATTTCATCTATTTTCGACAGGGAAGGTGTTTCACTCATGCAGATGTTGCCTAGGGTTTTCAAGAGTTGCCAATGCTAGCATATGATTAGAAGATATTATTAATTTCCCCTTAATTGGAGCGGCTTATGTATTAGTATAAGTTATGCAAGCCATATGAAATCATTATTAGTACCCATCAGAGAGTAGGGTATCATAGACACCAACTCCGTATTTTCTGGAAAAAAGTATGATTAATTTGCCCCACGATCTTTATACAGCGCAACAAACGCGCGAACTAGATCTGCTTGTTACTGAACAACATAATGTTTCTACTGCAAAGCTAATGGCTCGAGCTGGCAGCGCTGGATTAGCATCGATTAAAAACCAATGGCCAGAAGCAGAAAGACTATTAATAGTCTGTGGCACAGGCAACAATGGCGGCGATGGTTTTGAATTAGCACGTCAAGCCGTAGAAGATAATTACCGTGTGGTTGTGTTCCAAGTCGGCAATGACAAAATGAGTAATGAGACTACTGCTGCACGCGATGCATTATTAGCCTCTAGTACTCAAATCCAGACATTTGAAGATAGCTTGCCTTCAACTGATGTAATTGTTGATGCCTTATTAGGTACAGGCATTAACCGAGAAGTAACGGGTATTTATAAAGCCGCTATTGAGGCGATCAATAAAAATAAACGCGCCCCTGTTTTGTCATTAGATATTCCATCGGGTTTACATGCTGATACGGGTAGTGCCATGAGTATCGCTGTAAACGCAACCATCAGCCTGAGCTTCATTGGTTTGAATAAAGGTTTATTTAGCGGTGAAGGTCCTAATTTCAGTGGCACCGTTTGTTTCGACTCATTAAAAGTTCCTTCGGCACTCTACAAGCAATTCCCACCTATTGCGCGTCGCGTTAGTCTAGAAAATGATGGTGCGCTGTTAGCGCCTAGAGAACGTACAGGCCATAAAGGTCTCTATGGTCATCTACTTATTGTAGGTGGTGATCACGGTATGCCTGGTGCAGCTCGTGTTGCAGCCGAAGCTGGCGGCCGGGTTGGTGCTGGCTTAATTAGCATTGGTACCCGTGAAGTTCATAGTCCGATTTTGAACCAAGCTCGTCCAGAACTAATGTGTTACGGCGTTGAAGATCCTAATGATCTTACCCCTTTAATTGATCGCGCTAATGCATTGACTGTTGGCCCTGGTCTAGGCCAAGGTGAATGGGGTGAAGCATTACTTGAAAAAGCGATTGAAAGCCAACTTCCTATGGTGGTCGATGCCGATGCATTGAATATGCTGAGCAGAAAGTCACACCGTAATGATAATTGGATCCTAACGCCTCATCCAGGCGAAGCGGCACGTTTATTAAACTGTTCGTCAGCAGAGATTCAGGCAGATCGTTTTAAAGCAGTAAAAGAAATTCAAAAACGCTATGGTGGTGTAGCAGTATTGAAAGGTTCTGGTACTTTAATTTATAACGGTGCGGAACCTACTCGCCTATCAACATGGGGTAACCCTGGTATGGGAAGTGGTGGTATGGGCGATGTGCTTGCTGGTGTTATCGGCGGCTTATTAGCTCAAGGATTCCCATTAATGGATGCTGCCTGTGTCGGTGTAACCTTACATGGTATGGCGGGCGATAAAGCGGCTGAACAAGATGGTGAGCGAGGCATGTTAGCAATGGATTTAATTCCTCATATCAGACATTTAGCTAACCTTATCTATTAATCTTCATTCAACTAATAGCGTTAAAAAATGCTGACAATGAACCTGTATTTAGCCGATGAAAGTGCAACTCTCGCCTTGGGTGCTGATATAGCTAAGCACTGTCCTAAAGAGCAATTTACTCTGCACCTTGAAGGTGATCTTGGTGCAGGTAAAACTACCTTTACTCGAGGCCTATTACGTCAATTAGGCCATCAGGGTAATGTGAAAAGCCCAACTTACACCTTAGTTGAGCAATATCAGTTAGCAGATCGTGCTATTTTTCACTTTGATTTATACCGCGTATCAGATCCAGAAGAGCTTGATTATTTAGGCTTAGATGATTATCTTAGTGGGCAGTCGCTGTGTATTATTGAGTGGGCAAGTCAAGGGGGAAGCTATCTACCCAAGGCTGATTTAGTCATCACATTCAGCTATCAAGAGCATGCTCGTAATGTCGAATTAACGGCATTATCAGAATCAGCCATTCAACTCTGTAAACAGCTAAAAAGGTAACTATGCGACGTTTATTATTCAGCCTAAGTCTAATTCTATTCTTCACCACCCAAGCAATAGCTGCTACCAACCTTGAAGGTATTCGCCTATCACAGTCTGCTAACGATAGTCGGCTAGTATTAGATTTAAGCGAACAAGTTGAATATAAAGTATTTACCTTGAAAAATCCTCAGCGCTTAGTCATTGATCTATTTAATAGTCAAAAGTCGGCTCAATTTTCTCCACCTGATCTAAGCCGTTCAACCATCAAAAAGATTCGTTTTTCCTCGCCTAGCCAGCCTAAATTACGGGTGGTATTTGATCTAGCGAATAAATTAACATTCAAAAGTCAGTTACTTAAACCTTCGCAAGGCCACTCGCACCGTTTGGTCGTTGATTTACACTCCGCAACGCCATTTTCAGTGACCTTGCCCAAGCCAGCGGTTGAACAACAGCCCGTTAAAAAACCACCTGTGCCACCGGTCCCAGTTAAAGAAACTCCTGCTAAGCTAGATCCCATTAAAACACCAGCGGTTGCCACGCCTATTCCCACACCGATTAAATCGGTCAATACCATGGTAAAACGCGATATTATTATCGCTATTGATGCGGGCCATGGCGGACAAGATTCAGGTGCCTTAGGTCATAGTGGTACCAAAGAAAAAACAATTGTATTAGCCATTGCCAAGCGTTTAGCTAAATTAGTTAACAAAGAACCTGGAATGAAGGCTTATATGATTCGCGATCGTGATGAATTTATTCCCTTACGCCAACGCATCAAACGAGCACATGACCATAAAGCAGATATGTTTATCTCAATCCATGCTGATGCTTTTACAAATTCTCAAGCTAAAGGTGCTTCTGTCTTTGTTTTATCCGAACGAGGTGCCAGTAGTGAGGCTGCACAATTGCTAGCTGACAAAGAAAATGCCGCTGATTTAGCCGGTGGAATAAGCCTAGTCGGTAAAGATGATCTACTCGCATTCGTATTATTAGACCTATCTCAGACTGCCAGCCTAGAAGCTAGTTTAGAAGTAGGTAATACCGTTTTAGCAGGACTAAAGCGAGTCGGTAATGTCCATAAAAAGCATGTTGAATCTGCCGGATTTGCAGTGTTAAAATCCCCTGACATTCCGTCTATTTTAGTTGAAACGGCCTTTATCTCTAACCCGGCCGAAGAACGTAAACTAAAAACGGCCAGCCATCAAAATAAATTAGCGCGCGCGGTCATGTCTGGAATTCGCAGCTATTTTCAACGTAATCCCTTGGTAAACTCAAGTATCACTCAACAACATATTGTCAGTAGTGGGGATACTTTAAGTACTATTTCCCAACGTTATCAGGTCTCGGTTGCATCAATAAAGTCTAAAAATAAACTATCGACCTCATTACTTAAAATTGGCCAAGTACTACTTGTTCCCAATTAACACTGTCACAGTTGTTAAACTAAATCGATGTCAGCTACTTACCGTATCCATGCGCTTCCCCTCCATCTTGCCAATCAAATTGCTGCGGGTGAAGTTATTGAGCGGCCAGCCTCTGTAGTTAAAGAACTAGTTGAAAATAGCTTAGATGCAGGCGCCACGCTTATTGATGTTGATATTGAAGGTGCAGGCAATCAACTGATCCGTGTCCGCGATAATGGCGTTGGAATTCATTGCGATGATTTAGCGCTAGCACTCAGTCGACATGCCACCAGCAAACTCCACTCAAGTGAACAGCTCAGCGCTATATCCAGCTTAGGGTTTCGAGGTGAAGCCTTACCGAGTATCAGCTCGATATCACAGCTGACATTAACCTCCCGCCAACAAGAAAGTGACTATGCTTGGCAGTTAAAAGGTGAACAAGGTGAGCTTAGTCCCGCCTCCCACCCTGTTGGCACCACCATAGAAGTACGCGACTTATTCTTTAACCTTCCTGCTAGGCGCCATTTTCTACGTAGTAATAAAACCGAACAAAATCACATTTTAACCACCTTGCAGCGATTGGCCTTAAGCCAATTTGAAATAGGCTTTAATTGCATTTTATCTGATAAGCTCAAGCTAATACWGCCTATTGCATCAAACCCGCAACAACAGCGTCAACGTCTTGCTAAAATTTGTGGCAAAGCCTTCATTGATAACAGTCTTTATCTTCAACAAGATTATGGCGATATTGAACTGCATGGCTGGCTAGCAAAAGCTGAGGCACACCGCGCCCAAACTGATGTACAGTATTTTTTCATTAATGGCCGTGTCATTCGTGATCGGGTTATCAATCATGCTATTCGCCAAGCGTTTGCTGACAGTATTCCTGCCGGCCGTTATCCCGCCTATGTGCTCTATCTCAGTCTGCCACTGGATAAACTGGACATCAATGTTCATCCAACCAAACATGAAGTTCGCTTTCGGGATGCTCGCCTAATTCATGGCCTGATTACCAGCGCCTTACAAGAAGCCTTAAGCCAAACTGAACCAGAACAACTTGAAATAACGGCGGCTAAAGATAATCCAAGAATCCCTGAATCAGATCATATCGCCGAACAAGCAAGGCAGTACCAATCATCGATTCCCGCTCCTGCTACTTCACCACTAAAAATGGATTCTCACTTTGGCCAACTGCTCACCCTATTAGAACAGCGCTATGCTATTTGCCAATCTCCAGCAGACGGTTTAGTGCTAATCGACTTACAACGAGCAGAGCATCAGTTATGTGGCCAACAGCTACTTGATGCCTTGGCAGATAATGACTTACGTACACGCCCTATTCTAGTGCCCATTAAATTAGTATTAAGCGCTGAATTATTAGCCGTGGCCAAACAAAATACCGCGGCACTAGAACAATATGGTGTGTCATTAAGTTTTGTAGATAATAGCGTCACCATCAAAACGATTCCTAGCCTACTCACGCAAGCTAATATCAAAGCATTAGTCACCGCACTCATTACAGCGCTATCTCAGCAACAGCCACTCACACCGGTATTAATTAACTATATTCCACTGAAAATAATCAGTTCAACCGAGCACGCCCAACAAATAATAAAACAACTTGAGCGGCCTACCCGTTCAAATGATTGGTTTCAACTACTTGATCAACAAACACTGAATAGTTTATTCTCATCAACAAGCTAATTTAATTAAAATATAATCTACTTTAGTTCAATTTAGGGTTAGCTTTTTAACTGTCATTTTTATTCTAAAACAAGTCATTGCGAGTACGTTAATAATGGAAAGAAAAGCCGCTATCACCCCGTCTATTATCCCTGCTTTTTTAGCATTACTCGTGCTTATTCTTTTTGGCTATCTCATCTTTAGCGATCTTAAATCTAGCCGAACAGAACACACTATTACCCCTGCAATAAATGTAGTCGACTTGCAGTCTCCGCTACCGCTTACAGTTATTGAAGGCAAAGAAGATAGTCTTAGTAGTGAGCAAGCTATTGCCCAAGAAGCAGAACAATTTGTTAACAACCTAAGTCCCGATAGTGATCAACCTTTGATCATCAATGAATATAATGATTTATTTGCCCGCCAAGATAGTCTGCTTAGCTTGCCAGACATTGATAGTCTTAGCCTTGCTATTGAAGATATTGTGCCAAGCCAAGATCACGCTGAAGACGCACTGTATTATATTCACCGCGTAACCAAAGAAGATCAACAAGGGCTGTGGGGAATCATTCAAACAGGGCTTATCGATAAGTTTAGACAAGGCCTACCGCTGAAAGGTATCAGTCAAAATAAAGAATTAGCCTCCGCCGTTATTCCCGCTGATGCAGACGAAAAGCTATTGTCAGGTTTGAGTTCTTTTTTAGGTAAAATTCTTAACGATAAAGTAAATGATAGTTATGTTTATAACTTCGAGTCACATGTAATGGGCCAAAATGCAGATACAATTTACCCTGGACAACAGCTAGTGGTGATTAAATTTTCAGCCGCTGAACTAACCGATATCTATCAATTCTTTTCAAAAAAGCGTAACCAAGGTGTTGAAACCTTCGCAATTGAAGACTAATGCTAGATTTAGCCTTCTTAGTCATTGTGATAGGGATTATTGCCGCCGCCTTTATTGTGGCCAATAAAGATGACTCTTAAACCTTAAACCACATTACTCTGCTTTATAAAACTTACCATAACGCAGCATAATGCTCGGCAACACTAATAGATTAAGTGCTGTTGAGGTGATTAGTCCACCAATAATAATACTCGCCATCGGCCCCATCACTTCTCGGCCTGGACTATCAGCATTCATCGCTATCGGTAACATAGCTAATGCCGTTACCAATGCGGTAATTAAGATAGAAGGTAGTCGCTCTTGTGCACCTTGAATAGCCGTTTGTGCATTCCAGGGCCTGCCTTCCTCCACTACCAGATAGTGATRATGTGACACCAACATAATTGAGTTACGCAATGTAATGCCAAATAGAGTGATAAAGCCCACTAATGAGCCAATTGATAACACCCCATTGGTCAATAACACGGCAATCACGCCTCCTACCAGTGAGAAAGGTAAATTAACCAGTACTAAGGTCATATTCCTCATGCTCTGCAAGGCCATATACAGCAGTAATAAAACCGCTATACCCGCTAAACTAGAATGCACAATTAAGTCTTCTCGTGACTGTGCCTGAGCCACTGCGGCACCGGTRAATTCAGGATAAATATCTGCCGAAAAAGACACYTTGTTATGCACTTGTTGCTTTAAATCAGCAAAAAATGAAGTTAAGTCTCGCCCCGCAACATTACAGGTTACCGTTTGCAGTCGCTGTGCGCCGGCATGGAGAATCATATAGCGACCTGAAACCTGCTTAATGTCAGCAATATCTTGTNAATGTAAGCGTACGCCTGAAGGTGTTGTAATCGGTAACATCCGCACATCACTAGGCTGCTGCCGTTGTTCTGCGGGTAATACCACCACCACATCAAACACTCGATTTTCTTCTTGGATCTGACCCACAACAGTACCTTCAAAGCCTGTTTGCACCACCGACATAACATCTACAGGCTTTAAGCCCCAATAAGCCAGTTTATCTAATAAAAGACGCACTTGTAGCTGAGGTTCTCCCGGTGGAGCACGTAACTGCACATCTCTGGCACCATCAATATTACGCATCACTGCAGCAATCTGCTGTGCCTTACGATCTAGTTCAATTAAGTTTTTACCGTAGACATTAACCACCACTGGCGAGGTGTAACCTGAAATGGTTTCATCAATCCGCTCAGTTAAAAAGGTATTCACCTCAGAATTAATGCCAGGAAAGGCTTCTAATACATCGCGAATCTCATCTAAAACAGCTTGTTGCTCTGGCCCATCCAGCGGTTCAAGATCAATTTCATATTCACTGTAGTGCGTACCAAAGGTATCAGCCCCCCGCTCCGCTCTCCCTGCCCATTGTGATGTTGAGCGTACCCCTGAAATTTCAGCCACTCGTTTTTCTATTTGCCCGCCTATGCGTAACGATTCTTCAATTGAAGTGCCCGGTACACTGGCAGTATGAATAATGTAATGGCCTTCACGAAGTTCAGGTAAAAAACTACCGCCAAGAAAAGGTAATATTGATAAACCCGCCACACAAAAGATAATGACCGATGAAAATACCATTTTAGGATAACGGCTTACTCCCGTTAACAACCAAGCATACATCGGGCTTAATAGACGAACTAATGGCGGTTCTTTATCACTAAGCCTACCCCAGCGAGATAATAAAATATGGCATAAGGCTGGTGTCACGGTCAGCGCCACCACAAGCGAAGCTAAAATAGCTAATAGGTAGGCCTCGCCTAATGGTTGAAACATACGCCCTGCTACGCCCGTTAATGTTAATAAGGGTATAAACACCAACATGACGATAAAACTAGCGTACACCACAGAGCTACGTACTTCCATCGACGCATTAAATACCACTGTCGTGGTTGACTGTGGTTTAGCCAGTGCCGAATTTTCACGTAAACGCCTAAAAATATTTTCAGTGTCGATAATGGCATCATCAATTACCTCACCTAAAGCAATGGCTAAGCCACCTAGTACCATAATATTAATATTAACGCCCATTTCTAGCAGCACAATCAAAGCTGCAAATAGCGACAAGGGAATGGCCGTAATTGAAATCAAAGCCGTGCGTAAATTAAATAGAAACAATACCAGTACCAGCATGACCAGTCCGCCACCCACCATAAGGTGTTCTCGAATATTGTCTAAGGAGGTTTCAATATAATTTGCCGGGCGAAAAAGGTCATCATGTAAGCTAATGCCATCCGCCTTAAAACCTGGTTTAAACTCTTCTAGAGCCGCCTCAATACCTTGAGTTACAGCGAGTGTATTCGCTTTATATTGACCTATCACCATTAAAATAACGCCCGGCTTGCCACCAATCGCCGCGCCGCCAATTGCAGGAGCAGGACCAGACTGTATTGTCGTCACATCGCCCAATAATAAATGACCTTGCTCACTACTGCGTAATACTACCTTTGATAACTCAGCTGCCGTTATCGGTTGGCCGGTGACGTTTAGCATCATGCGTTGATTACTATTTTCAATATACCCGCTTGCCATTACGCCTGTGGCTTGTTTTGCAGCTTGAGTTATATCTTCTACACTGACGCCATGACGCGCCATTTTTACCGTATCAAGCTGGATCTGTATTTGCCTTTCTTCGCCGCCAAATACATTGATATCAGCCACACCTTCAACACGTAATAAACGAGGCGATAAAGTCCAATCGACTAGCGCTCGTAATGCCATTAAATCGTGCTCATCAGAGCTTAAGCCAATCGTCATTATCGTGCCTGATGAGGATTCTAACGGCACCATTAAAGGCGCACTGACACTTTCAGGAAAACTATCGCCTAAGCCTAATAAACGCTCGGATACTAATTGACGGTCTAAATAAATATCAGTGCTGTCGTAGAAGGTTAAAATCACTACTGATAAACTAGGAATCGACTGCGATCGTATTGATTCCGTCCCTACCAGCCCACCTAATGCATTTTCCAAAGGCTGAGTAACTAATACCTCTACTTGTTCCGCCGTCAAACCTTGTGCTTCAGTTTGAATAATGACTTGTTTGGGTGCAAATTCAGGGAAAATATCTAAGCTGGCATTGGATAATTTATATAACCCATAGCCCATTAATAAAATGGCTAAAGCAACGACTATGCCTCGAAATCGAACTGAAAAACCAACAATATGTGACAGCATGACTAGTCATCATCCTCATCGAGGATCTGCCATCTAAACTCTTCCGACAATAACATCTGAGCACCCCGAATAACTAAGGAGTCACCGGCGTTAAACTCATCCCTTGCAAACAAGCCTCCAGCCGCTTCTAATGCTGACTTTAGCGGTTTGCGCTGATAAAGCTCATCATCTAGCTGAACATAGGCCCACGGTTCACCGTCATGCCATAGTATCGCTTGATCCGGCACAAATACACCTTCAACAGGCTGCTCATCTTGTGCAAACCACACATCGAGTCGCATGCCCGAACGTAGCTTACCCGTCGCTGTTTTGAAAAAGTAAGTTTCGCCTTGCATCACCGTATCAGTTAACCGCGCTGATGACACGTAATACGCTTTACGAGCATGGGAGCGAGAACCATTACGTGAAATCCTAATAATATTGGTCTCTGCTGGCAGAGATAGGTCAACAGGTAAGCTCACTAACAATAAAGAATCTTGATGTGACAATAATCGTTGCCACTCTTTGCCTCCATTAGCTAACACCCACCCAGATATTTTTTCACCCCATTGCTGCAATGCTTCATCTCGTATCGCCTGCACATTATAATTAAGCGCTTGCACATGTGCTTTAGCCCCATTTAAGGCTGATTTTGCATAACTAACATTCTTGCTAGC
>NVVP01000048.1 GCA_002402245.1 Gammaproteobacteria bacterium
ACTTTGCTCATCAACTAGGCTGTGATTTTGTGCAAGGATTTTTGTTTAGGCCACAATTTATCAATGTCAGTTAATGTCAGCTTCAAACATTGACTCATCCAAACTTAAGTCTAATTGCTGCAATAAGTTCTGCTCTTCACCCTTATCAAAACTACTTAATGACAAGCCAATTAAACGAACCGGAGTCGAGCCTGCGTCTGTTTTAAGTAATAAGTTAGGCACGGCCTGTTTTATAGCCTCTAAATCCAATTTATTATCGGCGGTATAAGCCCGGGTAACTTGTTTAAAGTTATTGTATTTAACCTTCAGAGTCAGTGTATATGCGCTTAGTTGTTGCTTTGCTAAACTGGCTAATACTACTTCAGCTAGCATCATTACTTTTTCTGTCAAAATTTCAGTTGAGACAATGTCTTCAGCAAAGGTAGTTTCTTTACCTAATGATTTACGAATACGTTGACTGCGTACCGGTCGGTGATCAATGCCTCGGGCGATATGGTAATAATAGTGGCTTGCCTTACCAAAGTTAGTTTGTAACTGCTCTAACGATAAAGCATGTAAGTCTTGACCAGTATAAATGCCTAGTTTATTCATTTTGGCTTCTGTTGCTGGGCCAATACCGTGAAACTTGCCAATCGCTAATTCTGCTACAAACTTAGGCCCTTGAGCAGGTTTGATAATATACAAACCGTCTGGTTTATCCATATCTGAAGCAATTTTAGCTAGAAACTTATTATAGGAAACCCCAGCGGAGGCAACTAAGTCTGTCTCTGCAAAGATATCTCGCTTAATTGCCTGTGCTATTAAGGTTGCTGAACCTTCACACTCTTCGGTGTAACTCACATCTAAATAAGCTTCATCTAAAGACAGTGGCTCAACTTCAGAAGCATAGTTCCAAAATATTTCACGTATTTGAATGGATACCTCGCGATAGGCTTCAAACCGAGGTGGTACAAAAATAGCCTGCGGACAACGTCGATAAGCCTGCGAACAAGACATGGCAGAATGAATACCAAACTGGCGAGCTTCATAGCTACAGGCGGCGACCACTCCTCGGCTATTCGGCTGCCCACCGACAATAAGCGGCTTACCTTTATATTCAGGCTGATCACGTTGCTCTACCGAAGCAAAAAACGCATCCATATCAACATGAATAATTTTTCGTTGTTGAACCATTGTGTTAATTAACTACTGAGCGTGAACTTTTTCATACTCGCCGCCCCACTCGCATAAGAGATTTAGAGCAGGGTTTAACTTCTCAGCTAATAATGTCGGTGTGTATTCCACTCGTGGTGGCACCTCGGCATAAACCTTACGCGTGATCAGTTTATTTGCTTCTAATTCACGTAATTGTTGAGTCAGCATCTTTTGCGTTATTTTAGGTATTTCACGCTTTAATTCACCAAAGCGTAATGTCTTACCTCTAAGCTGATAGAGGATAATAATCGTCCACTTACCGCCAATAACATCAATTGCGGTGGCCACTGGGCAGCGCTTATTCTCAGCACATTCTGCAGCTGTAGTTAATTTATCTAAATTAGTTTGTGGTCTTTCAACCTTTATTTTCGCCATTAGGCACCTCGAGGAAACTAAAACACTAATTTGTGCGTACTTGTTTAATGCTATTTAATTATCTATAGTTACCAAAGTATACCAAAGATATAAAAGACACTATTAAATAATTTACCCAGGATATAACTATGAAATTTGATCATCTATTTAGTGAAATTAAACTCGGTGATTTAAGCTTATCTCACCGTATTGTTATGGCTCCGCTAACACGCTGTCGTTCATCTCAACCTGGTGATATACCCAATGATATGAATGCCGAATATTATCGCCAACGTTCATCTGCGGCATTAATAATCAGTGAAGCGACACAAATTTCTCCGCAAGGTAAAGGTTATGCTTTTACACCGGGTATTCATTCTGATGAACAAATTAGCGGTTGGAAAAAGGTAACGGATGCCGTTCATGAGCAAGGCGGTTATATTTTCATGCAGTTATGGCATGTAGGCCGTGTATCTCATTCAAAATTACAGCCTGACAATACATTACCTGTTGCACCTTCGGCTATTGCCGTAGAAGGCCAAGCCTTTACTGAAGAAGGCATGTTTGATTTTGAAACACCTCGCGCCTTAGACTTAAGTGAAATACCGGGGATTATCGAGCAATATCGACTTGCAGCCATAAATGCTAAAAAAGCAGGTTTTGATGGTGTAGAGATCCACGCTGCTAATGGTTATTTACTTGAGCAGTTCATCAAAGACGGTACCAATAAACGTAGCGATATTTATGGTGGCAGTATTGAAAACCGTGTGCGCTTGGCATTAGAGGTGACACAAGCTGTCACCGATGTGTGGCCAGGCGATAAAGTAGGTATTCGTATTTCACCTACTGGTAAATTTAATTCAATGACCGACTCTAATCCTCAAGCGGTGTATCACTATTTAGTTGAGAAGTTGAACCAATTCAATCTTGCTTACCTACATATTGTAGAAAAGTTTGGTGAAGGTGGAGTAGAAGTAGAAAAGTTTGATTTTGAACAGTTACGCCACACTTTTAACGGTGCTTATATGGCCAATGGTGGTTATAACGGTGAGAGTGCAGAAAAGAGTCTGAGCAATGATAAAAGCGATTTAGTCGCCTTTGGTGTGCCTTTCATTTCTAATCCTGATTTACCACAACGGATTAAACAAGGCGCATCACTGACTACCGCTAATGCAGATACGTTTTATGGTGGTCAAGAAGAAGGATATATTGATTACCCGAGTATGACGGCAGGATAACGCTGATTATTAGATGAAATTTTGAGGAGGGGTTAACACTTTAATCCCTTCTCATAATTTGCTTCTATGTAAAGAAATTATGTCGCTCAGGATTGTACTTTAAAGAATAAAGTAAATAGAAAAACGCCCCCACAGTGCCGTTGCTAACGGGGTTCTTGAACCAGGAGGTTCAAGGGGTGATCGCCATAAAACATCGGGCTTCCCATCTAGTGGGCATGCACGCCAGCTTTATATAGATCTCCATGCAAATTGCTTATCGGCTCAAGACACGCTGTCGCTCTCGAACACCGCAGGGACTAGTGGTAATGATACGCCTCTTTCTACTGAATTGAAGTTTTTTTTACAATTCTAACTGGCGTTCATCTTCTAAAAAGAAGCTAACTTTTTCTTTCATCTGCAAAATACGCTTATTCACATCATCAAGACCATCACCTGCATCATCCTGCAAACTGATCAGTTCATGCGCTAAATTGAGTGCGGCCATCACCGCAATACGATCTAAGCCGACGATTTTTCCGCTGGCTTTAATTTTCTCCATATTGTTATGGAGTAATTCCGCTGAGTCGATAAGTGCTCTTTTTTCTTCTTCGGGGCAAGCGACTTGATATTCTTTGCCTAAAATTCTAACGGATACGGGTGAACTCATAGCTCTTTATCCAATTCTTTTAAACGTTCGACCATCGCTTCTATCCGTGTGCGCGCAGTATCCGTTTTCTCAACCAATTGCGCACGTTCTGCTAGCCATGCTGTTTGTTGAGATTTCAACAGCATATTTTCATCACGAATGCGGCGACTGGCATGCAGAAGCTCATCGACTTGCAGTTCTAATTGTTGAATTGCGTCTTTTTCCATTGATATAGTTCTTAGCTGTGCGAAAATAAAGTCTAACTATAGTCGTGCCCCACCGACGGGGTCAACAACTGTCATAATATACTTTATTAACTTTAGGTCCTATCATCATGTCTGAATTATATTTCCCTTCACTTTCCGCTAAAAATAATGATGATGATGGTCCCAACAGTGTGTCCGAACTTCAGGGTGCATTATGCGGATTATTATGTCTAAATGCTCAGGCTGACCGCAACCAATGGTATAAAAGTTTATTTGAAGACTTTTCTCCAGATGATGATGAAATATTAGATTTGACCACACTGTTTGATCAAACCATCCAGTCACTCAATAGTTTAGATTTTGATTTTCAATTAGATATTCCAACTGATGATGCGCCTATTGCATCACGCATCATTGCGCTATCTGACTGGAGCCAAGGCCTTATTTATGGCTTAGGCACATCAGGATTAACAGATAACACCGAATTATCTACCGATGCTAAAGAATTTATCGCGGATGTGATTAATATCAGTCAAATTAGTGGTGATGATGTTGAAGAATCTAATGAGGAAGAAGAGAATTTAGAAGAGCTGATCGAGTATTTACGCATGGGCTTATTTCTAATCTTTGGTGAATTGCAACCTGTGGCGCCAGCTGATCCTGATATGGAACATTAATGAATAAAAAAGAATTTGCTAAACGCCGCCAACGCCTAATCGAGCTTATGGGCGAGAATAGTATTGCCGTATTACCTAGCGCGCCTATTGCTAACCGTAACCGCGATGTAGATTATCCTTATCGTGCTGATAGTAACTTCCATTACCTGAGTGGCTTTGATGAACCTGAATCGGTTATCGTCATTATTCCAGGTCGACCTCATGGCGAATATATCTTATTTTGTCGTGAACGTGATTTAAGCAAAGAAATATGGGATGGCTATCGTGCTGGCCAAGAAGGTGCAGTAGAGACCTTTGGTGCTGATGATTCTTACCCAATTACCGATCTTGATGATATTTTGCCAGGCTTATTAGAAGGCAAAGAAAAAGTCTTTTATACCATGGGTAATGTGCCTAGTTTTGATCCGCGTATTGTCGCTTGGTTACAGCATTTACGAGGCGCATCACGCCAAGGTCTCCAATCTCCTAGTGAGATTATTGAACTTGATCATAGTTTGAATGAACTACGCTTATATAAAAGTAGTGCCGAAATTTCAGCGATGCGTACTGCAGCCGAAATCTCTTGCCAAGCCCATATCCGTGCGATGCAATTTAGCCAAGTAGGTAAATGGGAATATCAGGTCGAAGCTGAAATCATTCATGAGTTTATGAAACATGATTGTCGTTCACCTGCTTACCCTTCTATTGTCGGTGGCGGTGAAAACGGCTGTATCTTGCACTATATTGAAAATAACCATCGAATGAAAAACAATGACTTATTGTTAATTGATGCCGGTGCAGAATATGACTATTATGCGGCGGATATTACCCGTACATTCCCTATTAATGGCAAGTTCACCCCTAGTCAAAAAGCACTTTATAATGTGGTGTTAGATGCTCAAAAAGCCGCTATTGCCGAAGTTAAGCCGGGTAATCACTGGAATCAAGCTCATGAAGCAGCCGTGCGTGTATTAACCGCTGGTTTATTAGAATTAGGTTTATTGTCAGGTGATTTAGAAAGCTTAATTGAGCAAGAGAAATACCGTGATTTTTATATGCACCGGACTGGCCATTGGTTAGGCATGGATGTGCACGATGTGGGTGATTATAAAGTCGGCGGCGAATGGCGCTTATTAGAAGCCGGCATGGTATTAACAGTGGAGCCTGGTTTATATATTCGTAACCCCGATAATATCGCCAAGAAATGGCATTTTATTGGTATTCGCATTGAAGATGATGTGTTGGTGACTAAAACAGGTAATGAAGTCTTAACTGCTGCAGCACCAAAAGAAGTTGATGAAATTGAGGCATTAATGGCTGAGGCACAAGCAGCACGATGAGCCAAGTAGACTACGATGTCATTATTGTAGGTGGAGGCATGGTCGGCGCCAGTTTGGCCACCGCACTTAAAGATACCTCGTTAAATATTGCCCTGATTGAAGCGTTTGAGTTTAACGCATCGCAACAGCCTAGTTATGATGATCGCAGTATTGCCTTGGCCTATGGCTCTCAGAGAATTTTTGAAACAATGGGCCTTTGGCCTGAACTAGCTCCTCATTGCAGTGCCATTAGTGATATTCATGTCTCCGATCGAGGTCACTTTGGTGTGACACGGCTATCTGCCAAAGATGAGAATGTACCCGCTTTAGGACAAGTCATTACTGCAAAAATCATGGGCAACGTTCTGCATAATTCGTTGCAACAGCAAGCAAACCTTACTTTATTTTGCCCCAATAAAGTTATTTCACTTACACAGAATTCAACATCGATCGACTTGCAGCTTAATGATGAGCAAATTCTCTCGACTAAATTAATGGTTGCCGCTGACGGCSCTCATTCAAGTACTCAAAAATTGTTAAATCTCGGCGCACTTGAATATGACTATCAACAAACAGTGATTACCGCCAACATTAGCACTGAACAGCCACATCGAGGACGTGCATTTGAGCGTTTTACTGATACTGGCCCTATTGCACTATTACCTATGTCAGAACAACGTTCTAGCCTCGCATGGACGGTTAAATCAGCCGACAAAGAAGCCATTCTAGCCTTGAGTGATGCCGATTTTTTACAGCAGCTACAGCAGCGTTTTGGTTACCGTCTGGGTAAGCTTACTCATGTCGGTCAACGTAATAGCTATCCCTTAAGCCTGATCGAAATCGATCAAGCTGTTCAACAACGTATTGTCTTTATTGGTAATGCCGCCCACAACCTTCATCCTATCGCTGGCCAAGGATTTAACCTTGGTTTACGTGATGTTGCAGCTTTAGCTGATGTACTAGTTGATAATGCCACTGATTGTGGTGATGCTCGAGTACTCCATGACTATACGCAATGGCGTAACCAAGATCAGGATAGAACTATTTACATAACAGATTCACTTGTCACTCTTTTTTGTAATGACAATGCTATTTTGGGTCATTTACGCGGTGCGACATTAGCCTTACTGGATAAAATACCCGCTATTAAACATGTGTTAGCTAAACAGAGCATGGGCTTATCAGACAAACAGCCCCGTTTAGCACGAGGTATTCGCTTATGAGTACTCATTATGATGTCATTATTGTMGGYGGAGGCATGGTCGGTGCCACTTTGGCCGCGGCATTGGCGCAACAAAAAACACTGAATATAGCGATTATTGAAGCCTACCAGCCAGAACAAATAAGTAAAAATGATGAGCCTGATTTACGAGTAAGTGCACTGACTCGTGCCAGTGAAACCTTATTTAAAAACTTATCTATTTGGCCTAATCTAATTAGCGAACGCATAAGCCCCTTTACAGATATGAAGGTCTGGGAACTGCCTTCCAGCATATTACACTTTGATAGTGCCGATATTGGCGAAGCCTTGCTTGGTCATATTGTTGAAAATCGCCATATCCAGCAAGCCTGCATCAAACGCTGTCAGCAGCACAGTAATATCACCTTATTATGTCCCACTAAACCTACATCTCGATCGGGTAATACACTTAACTTAGATAATGGACAACAACTCACTGCTGACCTAATTGTAGCGGCTGATGGAGCAGCCTCATCACTACGCGAATGGGCTAATATCGGCAGCCATGGTTGGGATTATCAACAAACCGCCATTGTCTGTACGGTCACCACTGAAAAAAGTCATCAACATACCGCATGGCAGCATTTTTTACCTGAAGGACCTTTAGCTTTTTTACCTTTATCAAATGCTCACCAGTGTTCCATCGTCTGGTCAAACTCTGCTGAAGAGGCTGAGCTGTTATGCCAACTTGATGATGAGCAATTTTCCGATACTTTATTCAAAGCCTTTGGTGACTCACTTGGACACATTACCAAGCTAAGCCAACGTGCTAGTTTCCCTCTAAAACTACGTCATGCAGACCATTATGTTGAATCAGGCTTCGCCCTTATCGGTGATGCAGCTCACACCATTCATCCACTAGCAGGGCAAGGCGTTAATATTGGTTTACTTGATGCTGCTTGCCTAGCTGAAGTTATTATAGAAGCCCATTTAAAAGGCCGAGATATTGGCCGAGTACATACCTTGAATAAATATCAACGCCGTAGGAAAGGCGATAATGTTGCCATGCAGATGACTATGGATATTTTAAAGCGTAGCTTTGCGAGTGAATTAGCCCCGATTCAATGGCTGAGACGTACTGGATTAACAACGGTTAATAACACCGCTTTACTAAAACAATTCTTTATCAAGCAAGCGACAGGTTATCGTTTTTCTAACCCTAAACTCACTCGCGATAAGTCTATTTGATTTAATACTCAGGCTTTATAGATATAAGCCTGAGTATCCTTATTCATCAATTTAAAATACGCCGCCCGCTCGTGAAACAGCATTAAGCACTGCTTGCAAAGACGCACCAATAATATCTTCACTACACGCTGCACCGCAGAAGCGCTGACCATCAATACTAAGTTGAATATACGCCATAGCTTCCGACTTTTCAGTGCTGCCCA
Source organism: Gammaproteobacteria bacterium (assembly GCA_002402245.1). Taxonomy (GTDB): domain Bacteria; phylum Pseudomonadota; class Gammaproteobacteria; order Nitrosococcales; family Methylophagaceae. Next base: position 8,224 of record NVVP01000048.1, read on the forward strand.
ATGTATGCTCACTGTAATCAATTAAGACTAACTGACGATCCACCTTATTATTAATGCCACTAATAAAGGCATCTAAAATACCTCGACCATCACTCGCAATATCAATCTGTTGTTTATCAATTATCAAACAGGCGGTTAATTGATCAGAATCCTGTTTTCTTACCGCTTGATAGCTATCAACCGTAATGGGGTTAATTACATTGATATAAGTATCTTTAAAGATGCGATTAATCATTTGAGAAGACACTTCAGTCGCGCTCGCTTCCGTGTGTTTCTGCACATGAGGACTAAAATCAACCTGTAACCAACGCGGTAGCGTTAACCCATAATCTTGCTCAAGAATATAAGCAATCCCCCCCTTACCTGATTGACTATTAATTCGAATCACTTCTTGGTAGCTACGACCAATATCACGGGGATCAATCGGTAAATACGCCACTTGCCAAGGGTAGTCATTACCGTGCTGTGCACGCTGCACTTCATCAATCGCTAAGCATTTTTTAATCGCATCTTGATGACTGCCTGAGAAAGCAGCAAACACTAAGTCACCCGCATAAGGATGACGTGGATGCATGGTAATTTGAGTACAACGTTCAACCACACTGATAATTCGATCCATATTAGAAAAATCTAATTCAGGGTCAATGCCTTGGCTATATAAATTCATTGCCGTAGTGACAATATCCATATTACCGGTACGCTCACCATTACCTAATAGTGTGCCTTCAATACGATCAGCTCCCGCCATTACACCTAACTCGGCAGCAGCCACACCACAGCCTCGGTCATTATGGGTATGTAAACTAATCGTAATACAATCACGTTGTGCAATTAAATCATTAAAGCGTTCAATTTGGTCGGCATATACATTCGGCGTAGCCACCTCGACTGTTGCCGGTAAATTTAAGATGACTTTTTGATCTTGTGTCGGCTGCCATACCTCCACCACGGCATTACATACTTCAACCGCATACTCTAACTCTGTTTGAGTAAAGCTTTCAGGCGAGTATTGAAACTGCCACTCTGTTTCTGGCTGTTTCTCAGCATACTGGCGAACTAATGTAGCACCCTTCACAGCCACCTGTTTTACTTCATCACGAGATAATCTAAATACCTGTTCACGTTGAATAACAGAAGTTGAATTATAAACATGCATGATGGCACGTCGCGCACCTTTTAAAGCCTCAAAACTACGCGCAATAAGCGGTTCACGTGCCTGAGTTAATACTTGAATAGTGACGTCATCAGGAATCATATTCTGTTCGATTAACTGCCTAACAAAATCAAAATCGGTTTGAGAGGCTGCCGGAAAACCTACTTCAATTTCCTTAAAACCGACATCCACTAATAATTGGAACATCTCTAACTTTTGGCTAGGGTTCATTGGCTCAATTAGAGCCTGATTACCATCACGTAGATCAACACTACACCATGTAGGTGCAGTTTCAATAACATGATCAGGCCAACGGCGATCATGTTTGGCAATCACTGTCGATCGCGAGTATTTCTTGTAATTAAAATCAGACATAGCTAAACCTTAAAAGATATAAATAGTGTTCATACCCGTTATCATTCAAAGTGCATATTTTTAATGCGCATAATGGATGGGCTAGCAAGGCATAATAGTGATGTAATAGTCGTTCTATTGCTCACTATGATAACGCCGCTAGCATATTCAGTATGAGTGCTATAAATCTGCATGTTGATGGGTCACGGGTATATATTAAGAAGCGTTTTGAAATCATGATTTAAATTTCTATTTAATAGCGCCTCTAACGTAAGACTATTATAAGTTAATAAAGCTAGATAATAGTTGCAAACATGCTAGTTAAAAGTGACTTTAATGAATTAATATTCTATTATTAACTTTATTATTAGAATATACGTCTAATAATTTATTCCTCTGGGGTTTTTATATGCAGTTAAACTTAGATCGTATTGATAAACATATACTTAAACTGATGCAAATTAATGGTCGTATCAGTAATTTAGAATTAGCAGATCAAGTGGGACTTTCAGCCACGCCTTGTTTACGCAGAGTAAAACGACTTGAAGAGTCTGGATTAATTGAACGCCACGTCACCCTACTCAACCCTGAAGCCCTTGGTTTAAATTTAACCGCTATCATTGGTATTTCAATGGATAGGCATACACCCGATCGCTTTGAAAACTTTGAAACTGAAATCGCCACTATGCCTGAAGTATTGGAATGCAGCATTGTTACAGGTCAAGCAGCAGATTTTTTATTGAAGGTTGTAGTGCGAGATATGAGGCATTATGAACAATTTTTACTTGGCCATTTAACCAAGTTGAGTGGGGTAAGTGGCGTGCACTCTAGTTTTGTATTACGCCAAGTGGTCAACAAAACAGCTTTGCCTATCGACTAAATAGAAAACCCTAATCGTAGATACACAAAAACCTCACTATCAGAGATGATAGTGAGGTTTTTTATTTTATATCTGAACTAAATATTAGCTTTTAGCGTTTGAACGTCTACGGAAGCCAATTAAACCTGCTAAGGCAGGAGTGAATAACCAAAGTGCAGCTGGAATAGGTACAGCAGATACCTCAGCCGCGACATAGGCATGAACCAACGCTTCATCATTGACACAGGTCATTGTTAAATAAGTACTCAAGGTACCACCCTCACTTGGATCGAACAGACTTAACCATGTTAAATCGAAACCACCTTCAAGTGTGCCACCACCATGGCTATTGCTATTCCAGATACCATCAAATGTAGTTAGTACATCCCCACCGACCATTTTATAGGTTTCAGTACTACGATTATAGTCATGAAGCTCCACACCTTCCCATGTCCCACCTCCTAAAACAGCAAAATTAGCCACACCTGTTCCATCATTAACACTTAATAGACGAATGGCATACTGATAGCTAGATGAATCAGTAGTCGGATCTGCTGATGTATTATTCACACTGATCGCAAAATCACTTAGAACAATATCTTCTCTACTACCATGCCAGCTACCATCATCAACCCTAATACTTCCTGTTTTATTACCGCTTAAAATGCTGCCGCCTTGTGCGCCGAACTGAAATTGCCCGTCAACAATACTCGTACCAAGATAACTTATATCCCATGAACTGCCGCCAATAGCATCACCTGATTCAGTATAGTGAGTTTCTCTTGGAGGCGACCACCAGCCCCAGCCACCACCTGTCTGATATGTTCTACCTTTATCAGAGCCTTCGACACCATTGGTATTCCATTGGTACTCACCACTGCTAATTGAACCATCAACAGAAACGGCGTATACGTTTAATGACATAAGCATCAAAAAAGTAGTTGTAATAATATGTGTTAACTTCATCAGGCTGTCCCTATAAAATGCTTGAAAAGTAATGTACTAAAGTGTGAACAGATTAACATATTTACCTTTAAATTAGATCTATCATCGGCCGAAGAACTATATTGAACGCCTGAAGGTTTAGTATTAAATCCTAAATTATAACCCTATATAAACTTAGCTATACTGATGTTTAAACGTGATAAAACCCATCTATATTTTATCTGTGAAACAGACTGAAARCGTCTTATAAACAGATCTATTCTAATGATATTAATAAGGTTTTTGCGCAAAAAAAACTCAGATAGGTAAAAAAACCATTGAAGCAGCTTTTACTACCACCGTTTTAATTAAACGTCCTGATTTATAAGACATAATTTCAGCTAGGTTATCCTGAGTCGCAATCATACGGCCTATTAAACGTTGGTAACTCAGGTTTCTTTTTTCACTTTCTAAGCTATCACTCAACAATAATAACTCACCACTTAAATCGCGTTTTTCGGCTAGCATCCACGCGGCAATTTCTACATTCCGGGCACTGTTATAAAGCTTTTGCCCTTCAATACTGGTCAAATAATAAAATTCAATATGATCATCGTATGAAGCCATTAACATTTTTCGTAAACCGARAATAAACGGCAATACACGATCTTCCCCCTGGTAGCTTTCATCCAATGATATTCGCACGATGTCATTGGAGTTCATTGCTGACCAATGTGGATAACCTTGATTATGTGGCCGGGAAAAAAACAACGCAACGCTTTCTTCAATAGTACGTTTATGTTCATCATGGCGTCCTTGAGGATTACGCTTATAAAGCTTTAGCATTAACTGCTGCAGATCACGCATGACTGCGCGTTGGTGATACTCAACCACTTCATTAATATCACTTTTTGCTAAACGTGAAATGCCCGCTTCATCAGGGTTACTAGCGACTACTTTGTTTTTATTTGCCGCTGTTGTACAGGCTGATAGAACAAGTACACAACAGATTATAAAAAATCGTTTATACAATCTCATCAATTACACTTTCTATTGGGCCCAAGGAGACGTCTGCTGCACGTTGATAAGACTGAATAGCATGAGATAAAGGTTTTGACTGCTGGCTATTATCAAGGGTTTTCAATGAAGTATCTGATACTGCTGATTGACGAACAAACTGTGCCTGCTGCTCATCACTGACGATTAATGTAGCTTGAACTGGACTAGGCTTATTTTTCTGTGCGTCTTTTGCTGTTTTATCTACTTCAAAGACTGGTTTAACATCAATGGTGACCGGAGCACGCGTTACTTCCTTCGCTTCAAAAGCGGAGGGAATAAATGCTGTTGCCAGCTGGGCATCATTGATTTGCATAGAATCGCTTAACGATTACCGCTAGGCTTTGGTTTAGCAGAGTGAGTATGTCTCTTATGCGAAGATGAATGCGCTGGTTTTTTGCGTTGTGGCGCTGGCGGTTTTCTTGCTACTCGTATAGCAGGCTTCACTTCTTCAAGTACCTCATTTGAAGCCGCTGACACAGGTAATTTATGCTTAATATACTGTTCAATATCCGGTAAAGAAAAGGCATAGTCTTCACATGCAAAACTAATGGCTACACCACTCGCCCCTGCTCTAGCAGTCCGGCCAATCCGATGAACATAATCTTCAACATCTTGTGGTAAATCATAATTGAATACATGACTCACCTCAGGAATATGCAGGCCTCGTGCGGCAACATCAGTGGCCACTAAAAAAGGAAATTCTCCATCTTGAAACTTTTTAAGTAAACCTTCTCTTTTTTTCTGCGGTACATCACCTGACAACAAAGCCGCTTTATAATCATTACCTTCTAAATAGCCCCAGACACGATCTGCTGCACGTTTAGTATTAACAAAAATGATGCCTCGTAAGGGATTGATTCGTTTAATCAATGCTAATAACAAAGGGATTTTTTCTTCATTCGCAGGATAGAAAACACTTTCTTCAATGCGATCACTCGCTACTTTACCGGCCGCCACTTCAACTTTTTCAGGGTTGTTCATATGCTCATAAGCTAATTCAATCACTTTATAGCTCAATGTGGCTGAGAACAACATGCCTAAACGCTCACTTGCTGCTGGCACACGACGTAAAAAGTAACGCACATCTTTAATAAAGCCTAAATCAAACATGCGATCAGCTTCATCTAATACAATGGCTTGAATTGATTTTAAATTAAACACGCCTTGCTTATGAAAATCTAATAAACGGCCAGGCGTACCAATTAAGATATCAACACCATCGGTAATTTCTGTTTTCTGTTTTTCGTAATCTTTACCACCGTAGGCCACTGCAATGCGCAATTTTGCTTCTGTATTTAATAAAATTGCATCTTTTGCGATCTGATTAGCCAATTCGCGAGTTGGCGCTAATATAAATGCGCGCGGTTGTTTTCCATTCCAATTTTTAGGCTTTTCTGACATCAATAATTTTTGAAATGTCGCCAATAAAAAAGCAATGGTTTTGCCTGTTCCTGTTTGCGCTTGGCCGGCTACATCTTGACCTGCAAGCAGTAGTGGCAATGACTTAGCTTGAATAGGTGTGCAAAACTCAAAGCCTGCAGCCTGCAGTCCTTTTTGCAATGAATCGTGTAAAGGTAAGCCCGAAAAAGCCTGTTCTGTTAAATGTGCACTCATAGAAATACTTGCATTACCTTTGATGATGATAAAAAATGTTTATTAATATTGGAATGTGAGTATAGCCTTCCAATAGCTTAGGAGCGAAATTTATTAAAAATAACTCCTTACAAATATACCAAGTGGAGAAAGAAAAATGAGCGAAAATGTCACCCAAGTGACTGATGGCGACTTTGATAGCCAAGTATTACAATCAGATTTACCTGTATTAGTTGATTACTGGGCTGAAWGGTGTGGCCCGTGCAAAATGATTGCACCCATTTTAGAAGATATTGCTGAAGAATTTGCAGGCAAAATCAAAGTATGTAAATTAAACATTGATGAAAACTCAGAAACACCACCTCGCTACGGCATTCGTGGTATCCCAACTCTGATGTTATTCAAAAATGGTGAAGTTGAAGCGACAAAAGTAGGTGCTTTAACTAAAACACAGCTGACTGCATTCTTAGATAGCAATATCTAATTATTGTTTGGGCCTGCTCTGTATTTACAAGGCTGCCAACACAATATGCCAAATCATTAAAACACTGGATATGTTTATATCCAGTGTTTTTCTGTTTTTATATCCCCAAATAAATACTAACGTTGATGATTAAACTTAATGGATGTTTCTGAATTACTTGATGGTTTAAACAAACCGCAACGCGATGCGGTTGCCGCGCCACTTGGCCATGCCCGTATTTTAGCCGGTGCAGGCAGCGGTAAAACCCGTGTGCTTGTTCACCGTATTGCTTGGCTTATTCAAGCTGAATCACTCTCCCCTGCTAATATTCTCGCCGTAACCTTCACCAATAAAGCCGCTAAAGAAATGCGTGGCAAAATTGAAGAAGTATTAGGTTATCCAGTAGGTGGCATGTGGGTAGGTACATTCCATGGTCTAGCCCATCGTTTATTACGCTCTCATTGGAAGGAAGCAGGCTTACCTCAAAGCTTTCAGATCTTAGATAGTGATGACCAGTTACGCATGCTCAAACGTATTGTGCGAGGCATGGAATTAGATGAAACCTTATGGCCTCCCAAACAGGCACAATGGTTTATCAATGCTCAAAAAGATGAAGGTCTTCGGTCTAAAAACATTCAAGCTGGCCACGATGACTATTCACAAAAAATGGTGGCTATTTATCAAGCCTATGAAAATGCCTGCCAGCGAGCAGGTGTTATCGATTTTGGTGAAATATTATTACGCAGCCATGAGCTATGGTTACAACGCCCTGATATCTTAGCCCATTACCAACAACGCTTTAGCCAAATTTTAGTTGATGAGTTTCAAGATACCAATGCCATTCAATATGCATGGATTCGTTTACTTGCTGGCGACACTGGCCACTTATTTATTGTCGGTGATGATGATCAATCTATCTATGGTTGGCGTGGTGCTAAAATTGAAAACATTCAAAAGTTCCATCAGGACTATGAAGATTCAACCTCAATTCGCCTAGAGCAGAACTATCGCTCAAGTGGCCATATCCTAGCCGCAGCTAATGCCGTTATCTCGCATAATACTGATCGCTTAGGTAAAGAACTGTGGACCGAAGATGACAATGGTAAGTTAATCCAACTTTATAATGCCTACAATGAGCGTGATGAAGCCGCCTATGTTGTTGAGCAAATAAAAGAATGGGTTGATGACGGTGGCAGTCGAAGTGACACCGCCATATTATATCGCTCTAATGCCCAGTCTCGCATAATGGAAGAAGCCTTAATGCAGGCTAATATGCCTTACCGTGTTTACGGTGGTTTACGCTTCTTTGACCGTGCTGAAATTAAAGATGTACTGGCTTATTTACGCCTTATTGCCAACCGTAATGATGATCCGGCCTTTGAGCGTGTCGTCAATACACCTACTCGTGGTATCGGTGCTGCAACCCTAACTCAACTTCGCCAGTATGCACGTGAACAAAACCARACCATGTGGCAGGCAGCAGGCGAATTATTAGCMRCTAAGTTCTTTACCGCCCGYGCCGGYAATGCMTTAACCGCYTTTTTAACCCTAATTGATTCATTAACACCTGAAGACGATACCATTCCACTTGARGAACTSACTACTYTAGTMATTGATGAAAGYGGYCTRCGMGCTCATTTYGCTAAAGATCAGTCTGAAAAAGGCCAAGGCCGGATTGAAAAYTTAGATGAATTAATTAATGCSGCWCACAGYTTCCAARTACCYGAAGAAGCTGATGATATGTCTCTGATGGATGCKTTYCTTTCTCATGCCGCACTAGAAGCGGGCGATAAYCAAGCTGAACARTGGGATGATTGCGTRCAGTTAATGACCYTACAYTCAGCYAAAGGCCTCGAGTTCTCAGTSGTMTTTATGGTCGGYATGGAAGAAGGTTTATTCCCYGGYCAGAAAAGYAGTGATGATCCSRCTCGTTTAGCTGAAGARCGMCGTTTATGCTATGTTGGAATGACACGAGCACGYAAACAACTSTATTTATTGCATACAGAGTCACGCTTTTTATATGGYCAAGAAATGTCACCSWTRCCCTCACGTTTTTTACGTGAAANTCCCNAGTGAAACMTTAGAAGAAGTTCGGGCAAGAAAGAATACGGTCATTAGTGGCAATAGCCAATTTGTTGCACCKAAACAYARYAMMTCACTYAATGAAACCGGCTTTAAYCCCGGYCAAGCGGTTCAYCATCAMAARTTTGGTGGCGGTACYGTRATTGATACTGAAGGTGCCGGTAAAGGYGCACGYGTTCAAGTCAATTTYAAACATGCTGGCAGCAAGTGGTTAGTWCTTGCCTATGCTAAGTTAGAAAAAATTTAACAGGAAAAATATTATGCCCTATCGYGCTCTTCTTCTTAGYTTYTTAGTCTTATTTCTCACCGCCTGTGGCCCTGAAGATAAAGCMRCTGACTCCTCAAATGCTATTGATACTAATAAGGTTTATAACTGGAAAATGGTCACCACATGGCCATCAGGCTTCCCTGTAATTCAGGAGGGTGTCGAAAAATTTGCMGAAAAYATCAAAACGATGTCAAATGGCCGCCTTAATATYAAAGTGTATGCAGATGGTGAGYTAATCCCMGCATTACAATCTTTTGATGCGGTATCACAAGGYACSGTAGAAATGGCCCAYGGTAGYGCCTATTAYTGGGCAGGAAAAGTACCTGAAGCTCAATTCTTTTCTACTGTKCCWTTYGGYATGACMGCACGSGGYATGAATGCMTGGTTATATGAAGGYGGYGGYTTAGAATTATGGCGTGARATGTAYSAACCWTTTCATGTTATCCCTTTYCCWTTAGGCAATACTGGCGTRCAAATGGGCGGCTGGTTTAATAAAGAAGTTAATTCAATTGATGATCTGCAAGGTCTGAAAATGCGTATCCCYGGCCTYGGYGGTAARGTCTTCGCTAAAGCAGGYGGTAATCCGGTMTTATTCGCCGGTAGTGAAGTYTATATGGCSTTAGAWCGTAAAGTGATTGATGCCACTGAATGGTTAAGCCCATTCCATGACCAACGCTTAGGTCTACATCGTGTAGCAGAACATTATTATTACCCAGGTTGGCATGAGCCAGGCACGGTATTAGAGTTATCTATTAATCAACGTGCTTGGGATTCCCTACCAAGTGATTTACAGGCTATTGTCTCTGCTGCTGCCATGGCTGAAAACCTACGCATGTTCTCTGAAATGGAACAAAAAAATATGCAAGCATTACAAGAGTTGAAAGAGCTTCCCAATGTTCAACTGCATAAATTCCCTGATGAAGTCTTAGCCAAGCTAAAAACACTGACAAAAGAAACCTTAGAAGAAGAAGCGGCTAAAGACCCAAAATTCAAACGTGTTTAYGAAGCCTATCAAGCRTTTAGACAAAARAATGATGCATGGTCAGCTATYTCTGAAAACGCCTATTTGGATATTAAATAATATGACKATTTACCTTATYTTCAGTCAAGAAGGCTTTGAAGAAGCCAAGTCACAAATTATCASCGAGCAAGCTGTGCTRTGGGTAAATCAGGATTTTTTRTCTGATGAACAAGTCARYGARTTAACTAATGCAAAKATTTCATTAAAYACRTTTAATGACTTTGTCGATGGWRCTAATKATAAGTCTATTATTGCKGCACTAGARCCTATYGAAAAAGAAGTMGGARCTRAGRCCGARATTCTGGTYGAATATTTATMATGAARTCTATTTTCCTATTCRTRCTGTTTRTTTTTTCTCCSTCTGTTTTCAGYCAAGAGTCAGTCAGYTCTKCTACAGTRTTAACTAARGATATCCCACGAGAAATTACCGTTTACCGCAGCCCGACATGCCAATGCTGTCATAAGTGGATTGAACACTTAAAAGACAACAACTTCAATGTCATTGATAAGTTGAGTAATGATATGGCCAGCGTGAAAGAAACGCTTGGTCTGCCTAATAAAATGACTTCATGCCATACAGCAGTAATTGATGGCTATATTATTGAAGGCCATGTTCCTGCCACTGATATTGAAAGCTTATTATTCAATAAACCTGCAATAGCGGGCTTATCTGTACCGAAAATGCCTGTTGGCACACCGGGAATGGAAATGGGGCCTCGTAAAGATCCTTTCATCGTATTCCAGTTTGATAAACAAGGCGGCTATAGCGTATTCCAGCAATATGAGCTTGATCAAGACAATAACTACACTTCTCAACCTGCCACAGTCACACATTAAGCTAAGCTACATTTAAGTGGAATTATTAATTGTTTTTGGTCGAGTAATATTCTCGTCTTTCGCTAATGTTTTCCAGAAGAAGTTAGCCCACAACGGACTACATCCCTTTTTCATTGTGATGGTGTCTTATCTAGTGTTAAGCTTTATTTGCTTACCTTTACTGTGGCTATTTAATCCAGCAGAACTTAGTCAAACATTTTGGATTAATATTTTCTTTGCCGCCTTACTTGATATGGCCGGTACTTTATTCCTAGTGATGTCTTTATCCAAAACAGACTTGTCTGTCTTCGGCCCTTTAAATGCTTATAAAGTGGTTATTTCAGCATTATTAGCTTTGATTTTTCTTGGTGAAGTGCCCAGCTTACAAGGTGTTATTGGTATCAGTATTATTGTATTAGGCAGCTACTTTTTATTCCCATCAAGCCCACAATCGAATCAAAATAGAATGATAGATTTGCTACTTGATCGTGGCGTGCAATACCGTTTTTTATCTATCTTGCTGTTTTCAGTTGGCACATTACCCTTGAAGAATGCCGTTATGGCAGGTGATGCCCTGTCCACCACAGTACTTTGGTGCTTAAYTGGCTTTCCATTAGCAGTAATTGCTTATAGCTTATTGATAAAACATAACTTTAAAGCAGATCTTGCTCACTCTAAAAATCATCTAGGCCAGTTCCTATCACTAGGCCTACTTATCTTTTTTATGCAGTACGCCACCATGCTAGTCTTTTCTAAACTACTCATTGCCTATTCACTGGCTTTATTCCAGCTTAGCATGGTGTTGCACGTATTTTTAGGCTATAAAATATTCAAAGAAGAACATATTATTAGGCGATTAGTCGCCAGCATCATTATGATTATGGGCTGTTTATTGGTACTAAAAGCCTAATGTATACCCGTTATCATTGAATGTGAAGATTGAATGATAACGGGCATATACTTACTGTGTTAATAAATAAATAAGAGCACAATTACCCAGTAGTGACAAAATAGCTAAACCTTTCCAAAATGCTTCTGGATTACGCTCTAATAGCGGTCTTTGCTCTTCAATCAAGAACTCAGGGTTAGGCTTGCGTAAATCACTTTCAAGCTCTGACATCTTCTCATAGCGATCGACAGGATTAACATTTACCGCTTTTTGTAAGGCCCTATCAATCCAGTCAGGAATATTACTGACATGGCGGCTCACAGGTCTATATTTCAAGCGCTTAATAGAGGCTTTATCCGTTGCCTTAACAATATCATGGCCATACGGTAATTTACCGGTAATCATTTCATAAGCAATACAGCCTAATGAAAATAAGTCAGACTGGCTGGTACCAACACCATTAATAAGGTATTCAGGTGCAGTATAGTGTTTTGTACCTAATAATTCTTTACGCTCAATCGGTGTTGATACATCTGCAATACCGGCAATTTTAGTAGAACCAAAATCAACAATTTTAACCAAACCTGCATCGGTGATCATAATGTTTCCAGGTTTTAGATCTTGGTGCAACATATCTAAACGATGAAATGCCCTCACCCCAGAAACAGCCTGAGAAATGATATTTCTAATAACGGTTAAATTAGGTTCCTTCTGATCAGAAATCCATTGATCAAGCGGTCTACCTTCAATATATTCCATCACATAATAAAGAAACTGGCGTGGTCTAGTGGCTTCTACCGTGCGAATAACATGTGGACTATCAATACGTCGCCCCACCCACTCTTCCATTTGAAAACGTTCTAAATAAGCGGGATCATCTTCAAAATTAACCGAAGGTGTTTTAATCACCACCTTCTCATCAGTATCAACATCAACCGCCAGATAAAGTTGGCTAGTTGAGCTGGCATGCAATTCACGGGTAATGCGATAACCTTCTAACACCACCCCTTCATAAAGCTCAGGAGGGAAAGGTAATTGCGTTAGCTGAGAATAAGCTTCATCAATATTCTGTGTGGGTAGTTCAGTTATTTTTAATGCCTGACAACTGACATTATCTAAGCTATCAGCCTCAAGAGAGACCTCCACTAAGCGCTTACATAGCTTATTTAAATCGTCTACTTCCTCCTCAAATACCTTAGAGATTTGTTCGTCATCTATATAGTCATGAACACCATCAGTGGCAATAAAAAACACATCGCCCTCTTCAACAGGCACTGCTTTATAATCAACATCAAGACGATAATCTATGCCCATTGCTCGGCCCAGGTATTCCTTCTCACCTGGCATATGAATACGATGATCAGTGGTTAATTGCTCAAGGGTATGATTACGATAAAGGTAAATACGCGTATCGCCAACATGAAATAAATGAGCGGTGGTCGACTTAATAACCAGACCACAAAATGTACTGGCTAAACCACGTGATACA
>NVVP01000049.1 GCA_002402245.1 Gammaproteobacteria bacterium
TGTTCTTGATAGAGTTGAGCTAGATCGGACTGCATAGTGTGTTTGACTTGATTCATCCTCCTTGATCCTCCTCTATAAAACAGTTAATGGGAATGATTCTTATTAGAAAGGTTAGCAGATTAGAAAGAGAAGGTGAATTATTTTTAATAAATAGTGATTGTTTGTCTGTATTGATGGGGGTAATCGCTAACATTACACTAGCTTTAAATAATTATATGGTTTTAATACCCTCTACTTTGCGGTAGGAGAGTCATCACTATTAGTGAGCGATAATAAAGCCACTAAATACGAAGTGTATTTAGTGGCTGACTATAGCGTCTTACTTATGTTTTAGAATTTAGCGGTTAAACTAACTTTTAATGTACGTCCCGGTGCCGCCATGGCCGAGCGGGTAGCCGGATCAACATAATATTGGTCGCTTAAGTTGGAGCCACTTAGTTCAACAATTAAGTCATCCTTAATATTGTAACGGGCATAAGCATCCATAATTAGGGCATTATCCCAACTATAAGCAGTATTAAAGGCATAAATATAGCCTCTCTGACCATGACCCTGCGCATTATCTTTATACCAATCTAAGTCATCATTTTCATACGCTTTATAATAGGTAAAGCGACTACCCAGCTCTAAACGACGGTTTAAAAAACGTCCGCCCACAGACCAGTTAGCTGAAAATTCAGGTGTTGCTTGTACTAATTGATAACCACCTGGGAAGCCATAGTTAAAGCATTCTGGAATAGGGTTATTGATAGCACGAAATAAATCATTCATTGATAATCTAGCGGCACTATCTTCGTCACAAATTTCATTTTGTAACACATAGTTCATCCCTAAGCTGGTGAAGAATCTACCGCTATCATAACGAAGGTCAAGCTCGATACCTCTTATTTTCTGCTCATCAACATTATTAAAAACAAAGTTAGTATCACGCTCAATCACGTCTTTGGTTAAATTATGATAATAAGTCAGTTTAATATCGGCATATTCAGCATTGGGTAGCCATTGGGTTAAATCGTGTATATAACCTACTTCCCAGTTATAAGCATGCTCTGGCTTAACGTCATTCGGATTTAAATAGGCAGAAAAGCCAAGCGTGCTTTCAAACATACTCGGATAACGCAAGCTTTCAGCATATTTAAAATAGCTACGGCTTTGATCTGTAAACTCATAAGATGCCGTTAAATGAGGCACCCAGCCATGGTCTTTATGTTTCTTGGCTTTTAATGTTTTAGTGGTAGTAGTACCTGCATTAGCGGCACAGGCACTTAGACCCTCGACATCAGCTAGATCACCATTRAGGCAAGAATTATTAGCGCGGTCATAATTGCCATCAGCATCTGGATACCAGGTACAGCCACTATTATTATGCCTTATGGTTGCAACCGCAGCGTCGTTAAACGTTTGTACAGCCCGATCATATTGTGCCTGAGTTATAGGAACACCAGCAGCAACCGCAGCGTCAAGTTGCGCCATCTGAGAATCAATTGTAGCCTGTCGTACCAGCAACTCTGCAGCAGTATAGGCTACATAGGTACTATAAGTAATTTCATAATTCTCCGGAAGACGTTGGGTAAACGTATTAGGGTGAGCATCAAGAAAATCATCAAAAGCCCAATAGGAAGAATATTTCATACCACCATTGATTGTTAAACGCTCAGTAGTCTTCCAAGCCAAATCAAAGTTACCATCCCACTCCTGGCGACGACCTGCGCGAGGGTGTGCTTTTGCTATATTAGGATCATATTCATCATCTGATGATTGTTTTTCACGTTGAAAGTGACCACCAATGGTTAGATCTAAGCTGCTTGATAAATTCATCTTATTACTTAGGTTTATCCCATTACKGGTATTGGTAGAGTTGATAACAGCGCCATCAACTAAAATACCATCTACCAGTAAGTAAGGAAAAGAGCTTTTATCGTATCTCAATTGATTGGGGAATCCGCCTGAGGTATAAGTATCACTTTCAGTATCAGTACGCCAAACCGTACTATGAAAATCAAGCCATGGATTATCGCTAGGTTTATATGTGTAGTCGATACTGTATGCCTTGGCTGCAACTTCACTTAAAGGCCACTGAATCGATCCTTTTTCCCTTGCCAAAGCTATCCGAGATGGCATGATCTCACCATAAGTCGAGTCTGAATGACGGTAATTTAAACTTAGTTTTTGATCATCACTAATCTGCCAGCTGCTTTTTAATAACCATGAAGCCATCTTACTAGAGGTATTAAGCACTTCATCACCGGGCTGCCAAAATTCTGCTAAGGAACGAATATTATCTCGTTCATCGTATGCTACCGTGAAATCGCTAGCATAATAATCGGCATTATTTTTACCTGAAAAATAATTACCCCGTTCGCGATAAGCATAGGCGGCTAAAAAATCAAACTTGTCGATTTTTTTGGCAACAGCAAGACGGTAGGAGTAATCATTACCATTGAGCGGGTTAAGATCATTACCTGATTTTGATTTAACATTGACTAGTAGTGTTTTATCACTATACGGGGTCTGTGAAATTGGGATACCGGGGACATTATAGACGGATTCACCGGTATGAAGTTTAGGTACTCGCTCATCAATGGCGTTGCTACTACCTTCTACTTTTAACTCGATACCAAAGTCTTCACCTTGTTTAATAATATCGGCCGGCTGTAAGGTGGTGACAACCATTGCACCACCAATACCACTGTTTACATCACGTTCATTGGTGGCACCTTTGTAAATTTGAATAGAGCCAATCAGGTTCGGATCAATATAGTTTCGATTGGAGGCTCCGTTATAACCTCGCCAAACGGTTAAAGATTGCTCAGTACCATCAATGATTACTGGCACACGACCTGGCCCTTGAATACCACGGATATTGACATCAAGCGCACCACTATTACGGGCTTCACCACTGAATACTCCTGCTACACCTTGTAATAAATCAGAGGGCGTGGTGCCTTTATAACGTTCTATTTCTATTTTACCCATATAGGCAGTTGAGGTATTTTTATCGTAGACATCGTCATAACCGGTTTCATCACGTTGATAGGCTGATTGGCCTGTGTCTTGAATATTTAAAGTGCTCAAAGTGATGGAATCATTTTTGCTGGTAGTGATGCTGTAACTACCATTTATTTGCGGACTGAGCTGTAAATTTGTGCCTTGTAGTAATTGAGTCAGTGCATCGGTGGCGCTATAAGAGCCATTGAGTGCTTTTGTGTTTAGGCTATTAACTGTTTCAGGAGCGAATGAAACAGTGATTCCTGTTTGAGTGGTAAATGTTACCAGTGCAGATTCTAATGAACTTGCCGGGATAGAAAATGTGTAAATAGCTTGTGCTTCTTGAGCCATAGCAGGGCTTGAAACTAAAACCGCACTCATCGATGAGAATAGAGTTGAATAAAGTAATGCTAAACGAAAGCCGTGTGCGGTGACCCTATTTGAATTGGGTCGGGTTGGTGAACCTGTCATGAATTATCCTAGGATGTTAAGTATTGGTGAGCACATTGTTGTGCTTCTAATTAACAGGTCGTATGAGAATGAGAATCAACAACCCCTAGAGGCTATTTTTTTATTAAAAGTTGGACTTAGCTTAATTAATAAGGGCTAAATTTAGCCCTTATTTTTATTGCTAACCCTTATCCAGTAAGGGCTAAAGTAACGAACGTCAATCGCGAGGGTGGCGCTTAAATTATCCAAGATATCTGGGATGTTTTGTAAATTAAATGCACCTGAAATATGTAGGTCAGCAACGGAATCTGCATAAGTTAATCGCCCTGTGTGGTAGCGAGATAATTCATCAATAAAATCAGCTAAACGCCAATTACTGACAATTAATAACCCTTGGGTCCAGGCATTAACATTAGGTATGAGGCGTTCTGTTGTTCCGATATTAACCGAGCTAAAGCTGATTTTTTGCCCTGCTTCAATACGTTTAACTAGATTATCTGCTGTATTAGGACGTACATTTACAGCATGTTGTATTACTGTTACATGACTTAAAGCTTCATCTGTTTGAACTAAAAACTGTGTGCCTAATGCTTGTATTTTTCCTTGTGGGGTACTGACAATCAAGGGGCGATGCAGTGGATCTTTAGCCGAAGTTAGCTGAATTTCACCTCGATAGAGCCTAATTTCACGTAATGTGTCGGTGTAGTGAATATCAACGGCGCTACGGGTATTGATGTCTAACTGACTGCCATCATTTAAGGTAATGCTTAGATTTTCACCGGTACCTGTTCGGTATTGAGCTAATAAATCAGGTAGTGCATCTTGTTGCTGCCAAATCACACCACTTGTTCCGGTGATTAATAACACTGATAAGGCTTTAATGGCATGGCGGCGTGAGCTATTGGCCTTAATAAGATTGGTATGGGACATTGAGCTCGGCGTATCGCTCAAGGTGTGACGAAGTTTTTCTACTCTGGCCCATGCTTTTTTATTGAGTGGATCTTGTTGTAGCCATTGCTGGTGGTGTTGATGAAGAGGGTTGTTAGGCTTAATACCTTGTAAGTCAACGAACCATGTTGCAGCGGCTTCTAAATGATGTGTGCTTAGTTTATCTGGCATGCTTTAGTCATCAATAAGTGCTAAACATTGTGTCATCGCACGGATAAAATATTTGCGTACGGTATTAGTTGAAATATGTAGCTGACGGCCGATTTCCACATAGGATAAACCATCAATTTGAGACATTAAGAAAATTTGGCGGCCACGTATTCCTAAGTTATCAAGTAAGCGATCCACTTCTACTAAGGTATCAATAATGCTTTCTCGTTGTTCGGGAGACATATGAACAACTTGTTGTTGCATTCTTAATGAGTCTAAATACGCTTGTTCAACATTACGGCGGCGAAAAGCGTTAATAATAAGGCCGCGGGCAATACTACTTAAATAAGCACGGGGTTTATATAACTGTGAACTACTATTATTGACTAATACCTTGAGGAAGGTATCTTGAGCGAGATCAAGGGCTTGTTCAGAGCTATTTAAGCGGCTTCTGATCCAACTTATTAACCAACTATGATGCTCAATATAGAAGTGATCAAATTGCTTGTTGCTTTGATTCTGCTCTGTAGACATATAAAAATTGTATGGTGATTAAGAAGATAAATAGCTATCAGTTGATAGCGTTTAAACGGGGGGGATTAAGATATCATTTTAAATGATAGTCATTCTCATTGCAAGGAGGCGATTTTTATATTGAAGATAAAAAGTCGAGAGTAAGTACTTCTTCTTATTTAGGTGAAATTGTGAAGCCTACTAAATTTAGTGCTTTGTCTCATCTGTGCGATGAAATCAAAAAAGGGGGAATAGTCGGCCCCATGATGGGTATATATTTAGTATAATCAGAGGGTTTTTATTATAGATTGTGACTTTTATAAATGAGTACACCAGCGGTAGCCGTGGCAGAGACGCCAAAAACCTTTCAGGAATTGATTCTGAGACTTCAGCAATACTGGGCCGAACAGGGCTGCGTATTATTACAGCCTTATGATATGGAAGTAGGTGCRGGTACATTTCACCCTGCKACTTTYTTGCGAGCGATTGGCCCTGAGCCTTGGAGARCGGCSTATGTWCARCCTTCTCGTCGTCCTACTGATGGTCGTTATGGTGAAAACCCTAACCGTTTGCAACATTATTATCAGTTTCAAGTAGCGTTAAAACCTGCGCCTTTAAACATTCAAGAGTTGTATTTAGATTCATTGAAAATGTTAGGTTTAGATACCTCAGTTCATGATATTCGTTTTGTTGAAGATAACTGGGAATCACCGACATTAGGCGCATGGGGATTGGGCTGGGAAATTTGGCTTAATGGTATGGAGGTGACACAGTTTACCTACTTCCAGCAAGTAGGCGGGCTTGAATGCCGCCCAGTTACCGGTGAAATTACTTATGGTTTAGAGCGTATTGCGATGTRTTTGCAAGGCGTGAGCAGTGTGTATGATCTTGTGTGGTCTGATGGCCCGCACGGTAAAGTGACTTATGGTGATGTTTTCCATCAAAATGAAGTGGAAATGTCGGAATACAACTTTGATCATGCTGATGTGGATAGTTTGTTTGTTAACTTTGATACTTATGAGCGTGAAAGCGCGCGTATGATTGAAGCTGGCTTGCCATTACCTGCTTATGAGTTAGTGCTAAAAGCATCACATGTCTTTAATTTATTAGATGCACGTAAAGCTATTTCTGTTACCGAACGTCAACGTTTTATCTTACGAGTACGCACATTATCTCGTGCGGTTGCACAAGCTTATTATGACCGTCGTGAGTCGTTAGGCTTCCCGATGGTGCAAGCAGAAAGTAAGGAGACTCAATCATGAGTGATGTACGCGATTTATTGATTGAGTTAGGAACAGAAGAGTTACCGCCTAAAGCATTAAAAAAACTAATTCAGGCTTTTGAAACCGGCATTAAACAAGGCTTAGAAAAAGCAGAGCTTAGCTTTGAATCTATTCGCTCTTATGCGGCGCCTCGTCGTATGGCAGTGATTGTTGAAGGGCTGCAAGAACGTCAACAAGACAAACTAGTTGAACGTCGCGGCCCCGCGGTGACGGCTGCTTTTGATGATGAAGGTAACCCCACTCGTGCAGTGCAAGGTTTTGCAAAGTCATGTGGTGTGGAAGTTGAAGACCTTGAGAAAATGGAAACGGATAAAGGCGCTTGGTTAGTTTTTAAACAGCAACAAGCGGGTAGTGAAGCTGCCGCGGTGATCCCTGGTATTTTGCAACAAGCATTAGCCGATTTGCCGATTCCTAAACGTATGCGCTGGTCTGATTTACCGGGTGAATTTGTTCGCCCTGTACATTGGTTGGTATTACTGTTTGGTGATACTGTTATTCCAATGGATTTATTAGGTATAAGCTCAGGTCGTGATAGTCGTGGACATCGTTTTCATCATCCTGAAGCTATTCGTATTCAATCAGCTCAAACCTATGCGCCTCAGTTAGAAACAGAAGGCCATGTGGTCGTTGATATGACGGCTCGACGTGAAGCTATTCGAGGTCAGGTATTAGAAATCGCGACTAAATTAGGTGGCGAAGCGGTATTGAATGAAGATTTATTAGATGAAGTAACAGGCTTAGTTGAATGGCCAGTAGCGCTATCAGGCTCGTACGATAAGCGTTTTCTTGAATTACCCTCGGAAGCACTTATTTCTTCAATGGAAGAGCATCAAAAATATTTTGCAGTACGTGATGCTTCTGGTGATTTATTACCTTACTTTATTACGATTTGTAATATTGAAAGTAAAGACCCTGCCCAAGTTGTAGCGGGTAATGAACGGGTTATTTTACCCCGATTGAGCGATTCAGCCTTTTTCTGGGAAACCGATAAAAAGCGTCCACTTATTGAGCGACAAGATCAATTAAAGAGGATTGTGTTTCAACATAAACTAGGTTCAGTTTTTGATAAATCAGCTCGAGTTGCTAAGTTAGCCGCTGTTATTGCAGCAGACATCGGTGGCGATGCCGCATTGGCAGAACGTGCTGCATTGTTAGCTAAATGTGATTTAGTGACGGAGATGGTGGGCGAATTCCCAGATTTACAAGGTATTATGGGCCGTTATTATGCCAAGTTAGATGGCGAGCATAATGATGTGGCTGAAGCACTAGATGAACAGTATTTACCTCGTTTTTCAGGCGATAGTTTGCCAAAAACAAAAACCGGTCAGGCATTAAGTTTAGCTGAAAAGTTAGACACATTAATTGGTTTGTTTGGTATTGGCCAGCCGCCAACAGGGGTGAAAGATCCCTTTGCCTTACGTCGTGCAGCCTTAGGTGCTTTACGAGTGATTATTGAAAATGATCTTGATCTTGATGTATTGAATTTGTTGCAACAAGCTAAACAAGGTTTTGATGAACAATTAACGGTTGATGATGCTGAAGATCAAGTGATGCGTTACCTCTTTGATCGCTTACGTGGTTATGCTGCTGATAAAGGCTTTAAAGCAGATGTATTTGAAGCTGTATTAGCAGTGAAAACAACACGTCCAGTTGATTTTATCAATCGCTTAAGTGCGGTAACTGAGTTTGGTCAGTTAGAACAGGCTGAAGCATTGGCTGCAGGTAATAAACGTATCGGTAATATCTTGCGTAAAAATGATGCTGAGGGTGAATCAGGTCAGCTTAATGATAGTTTATTAACTGAGCCTGCAGAGTTGGCATTAGCAGAGAAGTTGAAGGCTGTTAAAAGTGCTGTTGAACCGTTAATGAATCAAGCTGATTACGCCGGTGTATTAACGATATTAGCTGAGATGCGTGAAACTGTAGACGGCTTCTTTGATGAGGTTATGGTGATGGCTGATGATTTAGATGTACGCCAGAATCGCTTAGTTTTATTAAATCAAACACGCGCCTTATTTTTAGGTGTGGCTGATATTTCGAGTTTGAAAAACTAGGATTTATTGACGATGTCTTTAATTATTCTGGGTCGCGATGGTGTTATTAATCATGATTTAAATGAGGCAATTATATCGCCTGCAGAATGGGAACCGATTGAAGGTAGCTTGGAGGCAATCGCACGGCTGAATCATGCGGGATACCGAGTGATTGTGAGTACTCATCAGCCTGGGATTGAGCAAGGCTTATTGGATGTGGATACGTTAACCAGGATTCATAGCAAGATGAGGCGAATGCTAGCTCAAGTCGGCGGAAAAATTGAAGCGATATTATATTGTCCTCATGACTCAGAGCAATGCGAATGTCAGAGATCGCAGGGCGGCGCTTATTTGGAATTGGCTAACCGACTACGAATTGATTTAAATAATGTTATTTCAGTTAGTAGCCACTTAGCGAGTATTGCATCAGCTCAAGCCGTAGCAATAAAGCCGCTGTTGGTTAAAACGGGTAAAGAATCTTTTGCTGATGAACTTGACGCTTATAATGACTTATCTGGCGTGGCAGATGCTCTGCTAAAAGGCGATATCTAATGTTCTTTATTCGCTCTTTATTGTTTTCTATTATTCAGTTATTGATGACTGTATTGTTTTCGACATTAGGGATTTTATTATGGCCGTTACCATTTAACCTTCGCTATAAGGTGGTGAGTAAATGGGCACGAGTGAACTTGTGGCTGCTAAAAGTAATATGTGGCATTAACTACAGTGTGAAAGGAATAGATAATATTCCTGAGACCCCATGTGTGATTATGTGTAAACATCAATCCGCATGGGAAACCTTAGCGCTACAGGTTGTTTTTCCTCAGCAAGTTTGGGTATTGAAACGTGAATTATTATGGGTGCCTATTTTTGGTTGGGGCTTGGCTTCATTAAATCCTATTGCAATAGACCGCTCAGCAGGAAGAAAGGCATTAAACCAAATAATAGAGCAAGGAAAAGAACGCTTAGAGTCAGGTTCATTTATTGTTATTTTCCCTGAAGGAACACGGATTCCTGTTGGGAAAATGGGCCGCTTTGGTATTGGAGGGGCAAAATTAGCGCTTGAAGCAGGAGCTAATATCATTCCTGTTGCACATAATGCAGGTAGAGCATGGCCTAAAAATAGTTTTGTTAAATATCCGGCTAATATTGAATTAGTGATTGGGAGACCAATAGCTACTCAGGGAAAAACGGTTACAGAAGTAAATAGTGATGTTTATCAATGGATGGATGAACAGATGACATTAATGGACAGTGTTAGTGATAAAAAAGGTGGACAGTAAATTATGGCAAGAGATGAAGGCGTTTTACGCTTACTTTTAGTGGATGATAGATTAACTGAATCAGATCAGACTATTACCCGTCTTCGCCAAGCTGGTCATGCAGTACGGGCATCTAGACTAGAAAATATTGATGAAATTGAACAGGCATTAGCTGCTCACTCTTGGGATATTGTATTATGTCGACAAGGGTTGGACTCGGCTCCTGCTAAGGATGTGACCAATTTAATACGTCGTTTAGGCCGAGATGTGCCTTGTATCATATTAGCGTCTGATCCAGAGTCTGTGCCCGATCTATATAGCAGCGGTGCGCAGGATATTATTTGTTCAAGTGATCATCAACGTTTACCTTTTGCTGTTAATCGAGAATTAAAGAATTTATTTGTTCGACGCCTTGGTCGTCGTAATGAACGTGCTCTCCGAGAAAGTGAAAAACGAGCTAAACTATTATTATCAGCATCAAAGGATGCGGTGGCTTATGTTCATGAAGGTATGTATATCTATGTTAATAATGCTTATCTAAGCTTGTTTGATTATGAAGATGAGGAAGATGTCGATGGTTTATCGATTCTCGATATGGTTGATAAAAGCGCTCATAGTTCATTTAAAACGGCTTACCGAGAGTTTGTCGAGCAACGAGAACAAGATGACTCCCCCTCTCAAATAACATCTATTCAATGTATTAAAGAAAATGAGGATAGATTTGAGGCAAATATTGAGTTTAGTCATGCAGAAGTAGAAGGCGAAACATGCACACAAATTATTGTGCGTGCAGTCAGCGCTGAACCCGTCGCGATAGCGTTGTCAAACCAAGCAACGGTGAGTGTTGCTAGTGAGATTGATGCATTAACAGGATTGTATAATCGTTACCGTTTGATGGATGAGCTCGAAAAAGCGGTAGCAAATGCTGACAGTGGCCATGGCCCGTCAGAGCTGCTTTACCTTGTTATTGATGAGGTTCAGAAAGTAAAAGAAAAAATAGGCTTAAGTGCAAGCGACATCTTATTTAAAAGTGTGGCCGAACTATTACAGGAAGCGCGAAAAGAAGATGAAGTGCTTTCCCGTTATTCTGAGCAAGTATTTGTCATTATCATTGCCAGTGGTGATGACAGTTATGTTGATGAACGAGCAGAGGTCTATCGTAAGATAATTGATGATTATGTCAGTCATGTTGATGGAAAAATGATTGATCTGCAATGTAGCATGGGCATTAGTCGAATAACAGAAAGTCTAACGTCGCCTTACCTCGGTATCGAACGGGCAGACAAAGCCTGTATGCAAGCTCAACAGGCTGGAGGTAATAGAGTGGTTCGTTACCAACCTTCGACAGCAGAAGAAGGTCATGAGAACAATGATGAGGCGATGTTCTGGATCGAGCGTGTTCAAGATTCAATACGTAGTGGTAGTTTCTGCTTAAATTATCAACCTATTGTTAGCCTGCATGGTAAAGAGCAAGAGTTATACGATGTCTTATTAAGAATAAAACAGCATGATGGCTCCTTAATAGAAGCGGATAAGTTCATCGAGTATATTGAAGATTCAGAGATTATGATCGAGGTTGATGAATGGGTTATATCTAATGCTTTCCGTATTTTAGCTGAGCAGCGAAAAGAAAGCCCCAATATGCGTTTTTTCATAAAACTTTCTAAACAGACTTTGGCAAAACCTTCATTTCTTGAATGGATTCACGCTTTGCTAGCTAAGCATAATATAGATGGTAATGCGTTTGTTTTTGAAATTAGCGAAACATTAGTACTAGATCATTTAGAGTTAGCTCAAAATATTATTGCGAACCTAAAAGAAGTCGGCTGTGAATTTTGTTTGGAACATTTTGGTTCGGGCCTTGATTTTTCACATAGTTTGAGTGTTTTAGATGTTGATTGTCTAAAAATAAACGGTGACTTTGTTGAGAATATGGCAACAGATGCTGAGAATAGAGCGGCTGTTAAGGCAATAATAGAAATGGGTAAGCAGGCTGGGAAAAACTGTATTGCTGAGTATGTCTCAGATGCGAATAGTTTAGCGTTGTTATGGCGATTAGGCGTAGATTATGCCATGGGCTACTACATCCAAGAGCCTACTGATAAGTTAGACTATAATTTCGCCGATGATAATTTATAGGTAATGGTGGTAAAAGGCCTCTTTAGCTAGTCGCTTGAGAGTTGCTCTATGATGTTTTTTTCAATTGTTTTGAAAGAGGATGATGACATTTTTATAATGATGGTGCAGATAGGCTGTCCTTTAGTAATGAGGGTATCCTTTATTGGACGATCATAGCTTTCGATAGGCCAGCTTACCTTACTAGCCACTTTGTAATCATTACCTGCAAAAAGAACTTGCAGTTCACCGGATGCTACGAAATCAGTAGTGTTCGGCTTAGGTAGCAATCCCTCGCAAGCATTGAGATGGGCTTGAAATAGGCGTGGAGTTTGCTCTATCAGCTCAGCAGATGATGAGGGGCGAGGGTTCACCTCAAGAATAAATAACTCATTCTTATTTGAGATAATAAAATCTAGGCTATTGAGTCCTACGAGCCCAGTTTCTTCAGTGATTAGCTTAATGGCTTTGAGTAGCTGTTTTTGATGTTTATCATCTATATCCCAATCTGCTGTAATGCCATGAAGACAAAAAGACTTGTTATCAGATTGCACAGTGAATTGTTGGTTAATACTAATTAATTGTACATTGTTACCATCAGCCAAGAATAGAATTGAACCACTAAGCCCTTCTATAAAGTCCTGAAAGTAATAGTCTTCACTGTAGGATTCTGTGTTATTTACATAATTAATATGAATTCCACCTAAGCCTTTACTTGATTTAGCCAGGTAACGTTTCTCAGTTGTACTAGTGGGAGGGGAAAACACCGTTTCGGGAAAGTTTAATTGATGTTTTTCTAGAGTATTGAAAAACAGGGTAGGATTTTTAATCGCTTGAATTGTCTGAAAAGAATTGCCTAGCAGTTTAATATTTGTAGGTAATTTTTTTAAAATATCATAACAAGATTCAATACCACTTCCACAGATAAGATAACAACCTTCACCGTTAGATAACTTAGAGAGTACTTGAGAAAGGTTTTTTGGTGAGATTGTTGAAAGTGGAGGTAAGGTGAGCCAGCGTTCACTGACATCTTGCATATCTTGGTCGCCAAAGCAATCAGCCACCCAAACGCGGTAACCGGCTTGGGTGGCTGACTGTGCTAAAAAACGACCACTTTGTGCAAGAATTAAGAGTGGAACTCTTTTCTCCTTGCGAGTGCTATTTTTTTTCTTAGACGAGTTTACGTGCACCATCAAAGGCATTACGGAAATCTAAGAAAATAGCATCATTCTCAAGTGTTTCTTTTAATAAAGCATGTTGCAATTTATATTTAATATTACCTATTGCTAAGGCGCCAATACCTACTGCACCGGTTGAGTTTGATGCATGTTTCAGTGGTTCACCAAGGTCCATAATACCGATACCGGCAATACCTAAAGGTGGAACAGCATTCACATCACCGGCTACTTTAAGCTGTTTAGCATCACCTAAAACAGAGGCGTTAAGTACTTCAATACCTGCTTTAGCAGTACAAAATACAAGGTCTGCATCCGAAATCAAACGAGCCTTATCAGCATCAGAGGCCGCTGTAGTGGCATGAAGGTCAACGCCATAACGCTCTTTTGCTTCGGCGGCATACTCAAGCGCAGTATCGAGTGAAAAATGGTCTACGATAGTCGTATCTGCACCTTGCTGTGCTGCAATGACTGCGGTAGCCAAACCAACAGGACCCGTACCACCGAATACAATTGCACGGGAGCCTTTAAGGTCTTGATTGAAATTATTTTTAAGCTGCGCTTCAACAGCGGCAACCAAAGCGCCAGCCGTGGTAAATGCACCACTTGGATCGGCAAATACAGACATTGCAAAAGGAGGCATCATTGCTTTTTTAGCTGCATCCAACATATCCATAGCTAAACCAATATCTCGACCACCAATAAATAAGCCTGTTTGTTTTACGCCTGCTGGGCCACGAGAAAAGATAGCATCTTGGGTTAAACCTTCAACTTCTTCTAACTTTACATTGCTGTAAGGTACAACAACGTCATAACCTGAATCAACTGCCATGTTGATATCAAATGGGCTGTTATATTTCATTGGGTTGAGCATGTGAAAGACTGAACGCTTAGCCATGGTAAATCCTTATCTTTGTGGTTTATGTGTGTTTATCATAATCGCAATTACTATAATATTTCAATATCTGCACCTTTTGAATTTGCAGATGTAATTGAGAATGAAATATCATTTTTGTGTTCTGTATTTAAATAGTCTTGAAACTTATTAACTAATTCGTCTGCAGATTGTTTACTATCAACAAATACACAGCCTGTTGGCCCCCAAGAACTTTGAGAAATCCCTTTATGTCCAAGGCGTTGCGCATACCTTAGTAAGGCTCCAACTTTATTGCTGGCATAACGCCCTCCCTGAGCGGGAGCAAAATGGTCACCAATTAAAGATTGGATCTGTGTAATTGCTTGACCAAAATCTGTTATGTTTTGTTCGACTAAGGCTGGAAGTAATTTCATTAATGTTAAGTGACAGATCGTTTGAGAGGCGTTCAGCGGAAAAATGGGTAATGTTTTAAATGCATTCAGCTCATCATCACCATGCATGCCTTGATGGCCATTGTCTAAAATAAGCACCATTTGCCATGCACTTGGAAATTCATAACGAGCAAGTAGGGGAGGAACAGTACTTGTACTAGCTAAGCCGCCATCAATGATGAAACCACCGAGGTCAAATGTTGCAATACCAATTCCTGAGCGTGCGCCTCGGCCTAATTGCTCGGCAATCTCTCGAGTAGTGGCTGGAATATGGTGTAATTTACATAATGCTGAACCAATGGTAAGAGCTAGYTGAGTTCCTGAGCCWAACCCCGCATGTTCGGGAATCATTTCCGTGAGGTTTATAGCTATATTTCGTTGCTCATCAGGAATATGGGAACCCAGGCTGGCATAAAAAGAATCGATAATAGAAGATACTTTTTTCTGTTTATCCTCTGGGAGGATAGTAGTCGTTGAGGAGGAGAAGTGAGCTTCAACGGTAGTATTAAATGAATGTATAGCTAAGCCAATACTGCCAAATTTTCTTCCAGATTCACCATTTAAATCCAAGAACCCTAAGTGAAGTCTAGCCGGGGCGCTCACTCGAACAAGTGTATTCGAGTGAGCTTTAGGCTGTTTTAATGAGGTCACTATTTGGTTGGGATCTGGCAAGCAATATCGTAAATAGTTCTTTCATCTAAGAAAAGRTCATTGCTGTCRAATAATGCTGAGACTGMGGCATGATGRACTTTCATTTTRAAGTTACCAATAGCAATWGCRCCGTAAAATTTAACGCCTTCTTTTTCAGTRCCGTTATCCATGACTTCAATRCCTTCAACRCCAAGAGGTGGAACAGCATTAACATCSGCWACSACTTCAAGTGTTTTRCTTTCWGYCCAAGCTGATTTTGGYAATATACATACGCCAGCAGGGCCGCTGGCAACGGCAACATGTGCATCGCGCAATAATTCYGCAACGGTTTCATCACTACGACTTTCACCRGGRATGACATCAACATCGTAGTCTTTTTTCATTTGGTCGGTRATKAYTTTTGCTCTRGAYAAGCTACGTGATGTRAGSAYMACTTCAGCAGCRCCTTCTTTTARGAAGTAGAGTGCMGCWCGTTGRCCRACRGGRCCYGCWCCRAGAATWACCACTTTTTTRCCRYTAATATCGTAATTATTCATCACTTTTCGAGCGATTGCAGCAGCGGTAGTATTTGAACCATTAGGATCRAGCATCACTGAAACACGAACYGGACCGAAAAAAGCYTTTTTAACGGCGGCGCCYACTAATTCACTGGCGGCKACATTAGAWCCACCKATGAAAATYGCACTRTTTTTTAGGTTTTTRCCRCCACGGGTAAAAATCATRCCGTGAACATGAGGRACTACATTRTCACGRGTTATKCCGCCATAAGCCATAATGTTATCTACATCGGAATCATAAGCGACAGCTTGATCAAATGCGCTTGGTACAGGRTCAGTATCAAGGTGAAGTAGTAGTTTTTTCATGGTTATTTAGTCCCTTACTGTGGCGGTTAAAATGAGGATAATTTTTGAGTTTACCTGAACTTGTAATGGTCTGGGAAGTAAAAAAAATGAATACTATGATAATATTTTACTTAAACACGAATAATTTAAGTTCGGTTAACACAGCTTGCTGTGTAGTAAAATGAGTGAAACTATCGCATTGGTATTGTGTCAGAGAAGATGCTTAACCATATTTTGATAATTAAAGTAATCGTAGGAGTAAGTTGATGTCAAAAAATAAAATTTTGTTATTAGTTGCAGGAATGGTAATGATTCCAAGTATTGGAGCAGCAAATGACTTTAGTACCCTGACCCGAGTACATTATGTTCAAGATTGCGTTATGACAAGTAGCGCTAAAATGAATGTGTATGAAGCGACACATAAATGTTCATGTGTTATTGATGAGTTAGCAGCTGTGTTTACAGAAGTGCAGTTTGAAAATGCAGATGCTGGATTTCAATATCGTAATTTACCTGGAGATCGTGGGGCTGTGTTTAGAGATGATACTGACGTGACGGATGGTATCTCTTTGTTTAAGAAGACCCATCAAGAAGCATATAAAACATGTCGAATGAGATAGAGTTCATTTAAGCAAATAAAAAAGGCCGCTAATAGCGGCCTTTTTTATTTGTGGATAATTCTAACGGTAAAAGTTAGATTTCTTTTTGATGGCTAAACTGTTGGTCTTTAGAGTCAACAACGCTGGCTTTTAATATGCCTGCTTTGTCAGGTGTGAATACAAACCGAATACTAGGATCTTCACTTATAGATATTCCAGTATCAACGCTAATTAATACTTCATCGTTATAACTAATATTAATATTTTTAACATAATGTGCACGGATATAACGACGTGAAGCTTGATCAAATTGTAAGCCATTATAATTAGGGTGGCTTACAATCACTTGTGCTTGGACAGCTTGGCCGATAGTAGGCTTACGCATTCTTATTTGCATTTTTCCTAAACGAGCCAATGCGGCGGCGGCATCTTTACCGGCGGCAGCACTACAGCCACCTGAGGCTTTAACAAATCGTGACACCATATGTAAGGAGCCATCATTCATTTCAGCAATAGCACGTACAAAAGTATATTGGTCAACACGCATACGAGTAGATATATCGACAAGGCCTAATTTAGGAGAAAGATGAAAGTTAGCTGAATAAGGTTCCGGGTTATTATCGATAATAATATGAATATTCTTGATGAATTTATCTTCAGATTGAGGTATCAATGATTTTACCGAAATAGGCACAATAGCAGCATCTTCAGCTCGCTTAGGTGCTTCTATAACGAGTAAATCAGTTGCGTCTTCGCGGATTTCTCTATCCCCAAAATAGCTGATTTTGAGTGTTGGCCACAGTGGTTCTGTAGGTGTGGCAGCATAGGATACTGCTGATAGGGTTAAAAATAATAGACCAATTGAACATAAACTTAAAAAACGATTAAACATGTGACTCTCCGTAAAAAATACAATTATTCCCATTCGAGTTGAACAAATGAAGCTGTGATATTGCGACGATGATATTGAGGAAAAAGTTCCCACTTTTTTTCTTCTTGTAGGCCAACCGTTGTCACAGCTTGATCTATAGAACCCATTTCATTAATKATTATRCGTAAYTCATCTCGTAAAGTAGTAAAGTAGTRMAGTTGCTTSGATACKGCTTGCTGCCATTGGCCATTTGGCATCGATGGTCCGTGACCKGGCACMACAAAATCAGCKTGTAGGGTCAGTAGCTYTTYCATMGTRYTTATCCAACCATTRAKACTRCCGTCTARCACAGGRATWCGYTCYACAAAGAGTAGGTCYCCRGTCCAAAGAGTATTGGTTTTATTRTCACGAATAGTGAGRTCATGATCGGTATGRGAGGTTGAGTAGGCGGTTAAKGTTAATGTTCTATTRCCYAARTCTARGAKCATYGGCTYATTRGARCTAACAACSRTTGTAGGTAGRATGAATTCRGTCCCCTYATAGGACTTGCCTARTGTTTGTTTAAATGTTTTTTCAAATGAACYYTGTCGTGCRGCRATAGCRTTGGCTAATTTCTCRTGACCAATATATTCWGGCTTATCTTGTTTGAATGCGGCATTGCCAAAYAAATGGTCWGGATGRGCATGYGTATTGATRACATAGCAAATAGGTAATGGAGTCTGTTTTCTAATAGCTTGCCTTAGATTGGAGCCTTCTAGATAACTACCGCCACTATCAATCACTGCAACGCAGTTTTCACCAATAATAAAGCCTACATTAGCAATAGCACCTAGATTTTGTTCAGTTGCATCTTCATGCACACCTTGATGATAATAAATACCTGTTGTTACGGCCTTTATTGGGTAAGCGTTACAGGCGAAACTAGTGCTGATTGAACTGATAAAACTGACGATTAGCAGTAAAGTTGATTGGTTCCGCATATTTCAATACTCAAGTGTAAGTAGCATGCTGATACAATAGCCACATTTGAATTCAATATCCAGTTTTGAGAGATTAATCTATGACTATTCGTACTCGTTTTGCCCCAAGCCCAACAGGTTATTTACATGTGGGTGGTGCCCGTACAGCATTATTTTCATGGTTATATGCTAGAAAAAATGGCGGCCAATTTATTTTAAGAATTGAAGACACCGATCGTGAACGTTCTACGCAAGAATCTGTTGATGCTATTTTAGAAGGAATGGCATGGCTAGGCTTGGATTATGATGAAGGTCCTTTTTATCAAACACAACGTTTTGACCGTTATAAAGAGGTTATTGCACAGTTATTGGACCAAGGTGATGCTTATCGCTGTTACTGTTCAAAAGATGAGTTGGACGCGATTCGAGAGAAACAACGAGAAAATAAAGAAAAACCTCGTTATAACGGCAAGTGTCGACACAATGTCGAAGTAATTGAAGGTGTTCAACCGGTTATTCGATTTAAAAATCCTATTGAAGGCAGTGTCATTGTTGAAGATGCCGTTAAAGGTAATATTGAATTTCAAAATAGTGAGCTTGATGATCTGATTATTGCACGTTCAGATGGAAGCCCTACTTATAACTTAACCGTAGTAGYCGATGATTGGGATATGAAGCTAACTCATGTCATACGAGGTGATGACCATATTAATAACTCACCAAGGCAAATCAATATATTTAAAGCATTAAAAGCAGAAATACCTATCTTTGCCCACTTACCTATGATTTTGGGTGATGATGGTGCAAGACTTTCCAAGCGGCATGGTGCCGTGAGTGTAATGAGTTATCGTGATGATGGCTTTTTACCTGAAGCATTACTTAATTACTTAGTGCGATTAGGTTGGTCTCATGGTGACCAAGAATTATTTAGTATCGATGAAATGATTTCATTATTTGATATTAAAGATGTCAATAAGTCTGCTTCTGCTTTTAATACCGATAAATTACTGTGGATTAATCAACAATATATAAAAACGAGTGAAGCCGAACATATAGCGGCTCATTTAAATTGGCATATGGAACAATTGAATATTGACCTGAATTCGGGGCCAGAGCTTACCAAGGTGGTGGCGCTCCAGCAAGAAAGAGCGAAAACCTTGGTTGAAATGGCTGCAAATAGTCAGTTTTTCTATAAGGATGTAGAAGAATATGATGTAAAAGCGGCTAAGAAAAACCTAACAAAGGCGAGTGTTGAAATACTCAATGATATGTATCAGCGCCTGTCTGAATTACCTGAATGGTTGGCTGGCCCTATCCATGATCATATAAAAGAATGTTCCGTAACAAGGGAGATAGGAATGGGTAAAGTAGCTCAACCTATTCGCGTTGCCATTACAGGAAATACTATGTCTCCTCCCCTTGATGTAACACTTGAACTGCTGGGATCTGAGCGCACATTGTCCGCGATCAAGTCTGCCGTCCAATGGATTAATAATTTACCTGAGGAGTGAGAGTAAAATTATTATTTGTTTTTTTTCAGTGATTTAGCTGCTCGGGAATAAGTTCCCGAAAATAATGGGGAAAAAGTCTTATAAAAAACAGGAAATATGCTTGACTAATAATTTAAGGCAGATTAATGTTTGCCAACGCATGAGTTCTTTGAAGAGAACAAAACTGTGTTTAATTATAATTATAAAGCATATAGAGGAACACTCCATGAAGCTGAAAACATTATCAATTGCAATGATGACTCTCGCCGCTGCTGGTACAGCAATGGCCGCTGATGAAATCAGAACAATGCAAGAAAATGAAAACAACTGGGTATCTGCAGCCGGTAACTAC
>NVVP01000050.1 GCA_002402245.1 Gammaproteobacteria bacterium
CTGGGACAAGCATCGCTACTTGCCTCAAGCAACCTACCCAGGAACCGTGCGAGCCACACGTGTCTGCAAGCAGACTGCTCCTCTATTTGGTCTTGCTCCAGGTGGGGTTTACCCTGCCACAACTGTTACCAGTTGCGCGGTGCGCTCTTACCGCACCATTTCACCCTTACCTAGCCGAAACTAGGCGGTATCATTTCTGTGGCACTTGCCATAAGCTCACGCTTTCCAGACGTTATCTGGCACCCTGCTCATTGGAGCCCGGACTTTCCTCACAAATAGTCWAGCTATAAGCGCGATTGTCTGGCCATCTCAGCCAGCGATCATACATTATTTCTTTTGTAATTTCAGCGCCATATCATAAGCGGTGTTTTTRCTGACTTCTAATAATGAGGCGGTAATYGCTGCGGCTTTCTTAACSGGYAGTTCAGCCAGYAATAAACTKARYACTCGATTRATCTCTGTTTCACTRGAGTCTTTTTGTTCTAGRCTRCCTTCCACCARTAMTACACATTCRCCTCGYTGYTGATTATCATCACTTTCAACCCARGCTAATAATTCGCCRACMGGCTTGGTTACAATGGTTTCRTGTAGCTTGGTAATCTCKCGAGCAAGACARACGCGGCGRTCTTCACCAAARATCATYACCATATCTTGTAAKGMAGATTGTAGGCGTCGAGGGCTTTCATAAAATATTAARGTGCGRCTTTCATCRACAAGKYCYTCAAGCACMRRSCGYCGAGCACCTTGYTTAGAAGGYAAAAAGCCTTCAAAGGTAAACCGATCAGAAGGCAGTCCTGATGCAGATAAAGCWGCAATCACYGCACAACTRCCAGGAATYGGCACCACAGGAATATTATGYTGGCGCACTAATGARGCTARTTTATARCCRGGGTCACTAATAAGCGGGGTGCCAGCATCACTTATTAAAGCAATAGACTCGCCTTGTTGTAACTTCTCAAGTAGTAGCTCACTGCGTTGTTGTTCATTATGATCATGCAACGATATGCTCTTCGTTTTAATAGCAAAGTGTTGCAATAGAATACCGCTATGTCGGGTATCTTCGGCAGCAATAAGGTCTACCGATTGTAAGGTTTCAATCGCCCGTTGTGACATATCCGAAAGATTGCCTATCGGGGTGGCTACAATATACAGCGATGCAATTTCATTATTTGCCACGTATTAATCCTTTTAAATGTTAACTCAGTTGTGGTCGAAATAGGGCTGACAAGGTACTATGTTTGTTCAAATTTTTAACTCATAGCCGGAAGCCATGACCCAACGATTTTATATTAGCTTACTTGTTGCCATCACTCTTGGATTGAGTGCATGTGAACCGACACAAACAGTTCCTATTACTCGACCAGATACCGTCCAGCCGCCTATCGCTACTGAACAGTTCGATGCGACTATTTTAGAAGCAAAGCAGGCAATTGACCAATCTAATCCTGATGAAAGCTTAAGGGTTTTATCTTCTCTTCAATTACGTAACCTTTCTGATGAACAGCAAAAACAAATGCTTGAAGCTAAAATTCAAGCCTATGGCCTGACAAAAAATTGGTTAGAAAAAGCAAATAATCATATTTTATTAGCCGAGTTATTAGCTCAGGAAGAGAAGCAAGCTAATCAGCAAGCGCTATGGGCTTCGTTGATGAAGCTAACCTCGCAATCATTAGAGTTATTTAAGCCCGGTCTGGCACCCGCTATTGACAGTGGTTGGTTTGAGTTAGCTTACATAGTTAAAACCTATCAAGCTCATCCAGAAACATTAGTGGTTGCTTTAGAAGATTGGCAGCGTAATTACCCTAATCACCCTGCTGAAGCAGCATTGTATGAAAGAAGCCTGAATGAAGGCACACGACTCCCTGCCGATATCAATCATATTGCGGTGTTTTTGCCAGAACAAGGTCCCTACAAAAGTGCAGCTGAAGCAATAAAACAAGGCTTATTAAGTGCTCATTTTGTTAATAAGTCGAGTGCTGAATTAAAGTTTTACCCTGTTAAGACTGATCCCAGTAATATCGCCCATTTATATCAGCAAGCGATAGATAATAATGCCAGTGTGATCATCGGCCCACTTGATAAACACTCGGTTGATTTATTAGCCCAACGTGCAGAGTTGCCTATTCCGGTCATTTCACTTAACCGACTATCCACACCGTCTGCAAAGAGAAACCTATTTCAATTTGGTTTAGCGCCTGAAGATGAGGCGATTGCCATTGCTAATTATGCCAAGTCACAAGGCTTTAAACGAGCCGTTGTTCTGGCCTCTGATGATGACTGGGGTCGTCGTGTAAGCAAGGCATTTAGCCAACAGTGGCAAGATAATAACGGTGTATTACTTAGCCAAGCAAGCTATCCAAAGGGTACACATGATTTTTCCGATACTATCAAACCTTTCTTAGGCTTATCATTCAGTCAACAGCGCAGAGACTCATTACGACAAACGCTAGGTAAAAGCTTTGAGTTTGAGCCTCGCCGCCGTCACGATATTGATTTTATATTCCTTGCGGCAAAATCTGCAAAAGCACGTCAATTAGTACCTCAACTACGCTTTCATCGTTCGGGTTCGGTGCCCATTATTGCCACATCTCAAGCTTATAGCGGCCAAGCTAATAGCCAACAAGATATTGATCTTAACAATGTTATTCTGATGGATATTCCTTGGATGTTTACCGAAAACTCAGCCAATGATCCTGTTTATAATGCCTTGAAAGAGAGTAATCCTAAATACTTTGGTCGCTATGTGCGTCTTTATGCCTTAGGTGCTGATGCCTATTCACTTATTCCTCAGCTTAACCGCCTAAGTCATTCAGAAGAAGAATCTTATGCCGGTGCTACTGGCCAACTTTCTATTGATGAGATAGGGGATATTCGCCGCAAGCCTAGTAAAGGTGTGTTCAAAAAAGGCTTATTAGAACGGCTTATTCAGCAATAGAATGTCTCAATCAATCACCCTTGGTCAGCAAGCAGAACAACTTGCTTGTGACTATTTGATTCATCATGACTTAACCCTACTCACTCGAAACTATCATTGTCGCCGAGGGGAGATAGATTTAATTATGCAAGACGGTGAGACCTTAGTGTTTGTTGAGGTGCGTTACCGAAAATCAGCCGCCTTTGGTAGTGCATTAGAAAGTGTTAATTATAAAAAACAGCAAAAAATAATTGTCACGGCCGAACATTATATTAGCCAACAGTCGAGCATATTTGAACAGTACCGCTTTGATGTCATTGCCATTGACTCAAATTTAGATTTAAACGATATTGTCTGGGTTAAAGAGGCTTTTCATCTTAATTAGGCTAATTGGGGAATTTAACAACTGGATCATAGTCAWWTMTTKWMAAAMYAWYSMYWAWAYWKCAWMATCAWWTARKWCWYWKACCAKRMYRRMRTTTAGACTTATTTTATCTTTACTGCTTGCAAGCTTCATATTACAAGGTYGTGCGACTGCAGTTATTACGGGTGTAGCAACAGGCGCTTCACTTATCCATGACCGCCGATCAACAGGTTCTGTTATTGATGATCAAGGCATTGAGTTCAAAGCCTCTTCCGCCTTATATCAAGATAAAGAAATTTACGACCAAAGCCATATCAATGTCACCAGCTATAATGGCCAGGTGTTACTAACCGGTGAAACAGCATCGGAAGCATTAAAACAACAAATTACATCAACGATTAAATCGCTTAATAAAGTAACGCGAGTCTATAACGAAGTTATTATTGCCGCACCAAGCTCATTGCCATCACGTAGTAGTGATGCGTGGATCACCTCAAAAATAAAAGTTAAACTCACCACTGCTGAAGGTGTTGACCCTCTTTATATTAAAGTTGTCACTGAGCATGGTGTGGTCTATTTAATGGGTCTAGTCAGCCGTGCAGAGGCTAATGCAGCGGTTGCAGTCGTTACACAAGCTGCTGGCGTGCAACGTGTTATTAAAATCTTTCAATATACTGACTAATTCGAAGTCGATTAAGGCTCTCTACACGCTTAGAGAGCCTGTTAAAATTAGAATGGTTTCACTACTGCCAGAATCACTACAGCAACTAAAATCAATACCGGAATCTCATTAAACCAGCGATAAAATATAGGTGAGTGTTGATTATTGTCGTTTTTAAACTGTCTCAACAGTTTTCCACAGTAACCATGGTAGCCAAACAAAACGAACACTAGAGTTAACTTGGCGTGTAACCAGTGCATGCTAGCAAGCTGATCCATAGTGTAATAACTGGCCAACCAAGCACCAAAGAATAAGGTTAACAATGCTCCCGGCATCATAATTCCTCGATATAACTTCCGTTCCATCACTTTAAAGCGCTCATTACTCACGGTATCATCACTCATCGCATGATAAACAAATAAGCGCGGTAGATAAAACAGTGCGGCAAACCAGGTCACCATTGAGATTAAGTGAAATGCTTTAACCCACAACATAATTAATCCTCTTATTCATTATTAGTTATCCATCAATGCGGTAATAGCATCTGATAAATGACGAACCGCAATCACTTTAATRCCTTTAATTGCTTTTCTAGGTGCATTYGCTGCYGGYACAATGGCATGACTAAARCCATGTTTTTGGGCATCACGAATACGTTCTTCSCCTGCTTGCACAGGTCKAATYTCACCRGTTARTCCTACTTCACCAAATAATAACCARTCACGTGGAATRGCTTTATTTCTRAGACTMGAGWGTACRGCGGCTAARATCGCTAAATCAGCGCCTGTTTCGCTGAGCTTCACCCCACCRACYACATTGATRAATACATCTTGATCACTACACGTAATACCGGCATGGCGATGTAAAATAGCTAATAACATGGCCAATCTATTTTGRTCCATRCCGACWGATACRCGGCGAGGRTTACCTARAGGGCTTTCATCGACCARTGCTTGRACTTCAACYAACATMGGGCGACTRCCCTCWCGGATAACCGTCACYACACTACCTGCRAGYGAATCYTCACCTCGAGATAGRAATATAGCYGATGGATTACTGACTTCTTTTAAACCCAGYTCMGTCATRCTGAATACGCCCAGTTCATTGACRGCACCAAAGCGATTTTTAACMGCACGTAARATTCTRAAYCGRGTMGAKGTATCACCYTCAAAATACARTACGGTATCAACCATGTGTTCTAAAACACGAGGGCCTGCTAACGCACCTTGCTTGGTCACATGACCGACTAAAATTAAGGTAGTGCCACTTGATTTGGCAAATCTAACCAGTTGAGCTGCACTTTCTCGTACTTGTGCCACACTGCCCGGTGCAGATTGTAATAACTCAGTAAATACGGTTTGAATCGAATCAATCACCATCACCTGAGGTTTACGAGTTTTGGCAATACTGATCATTTTTTCAACATGTGTTTCTGTTAACAAATCAACAGGTGATTGATCAAGTTGCAAACGCTCAGCACGTAAGCGAATCTGCTGTAATGACTCCTCTCCACTAATATAAAGCGGGCTCTCACCTGATGTTTTCGCCATCATAGCCATAGCTTGTAACAATAAGGTTGATTTACCAATACCGGGGTCACCACCAATTAATACCACCGACCCTGTGACCAAGCCACCACCGAGAACACGGTCTAACTCTGCCAGGCCGGTTGTCCATCGCACTGCTTTTTCAGATGTAATCTGACTTAATGATTGAACTTCATTAGCTTGTTCGCCGGCATAACCGCTATGCTTACTAATAGCCGCTTGGCTTTCTGCTGTAGGTGCAGCTAGGGTTTCTTCTTCTAAACTATTCCATGCGCCGCATTCAGTGCAACGTCCTGCCCATTGCGGTGCTTGAGCGCCACAGTCTGTACAACTATAAACCCGCTTAGCTTTCGCCATAATGATAAATCCTTGGTACGCGCTCACTTACTTGGCAAACTAACTCATAGGCAATGGTATTGGCTTGCTGTGCAAGTTGCTCAACCGGTAATAATTTATCACCCCAAAGGATAACCTCATCGCCTATTTTGGCATCATTACACGGTGATAAATCAATGGCAATCATATCCATTGAGACTCGGCCGAGTACTGCCACTTTCACCCCATTGATTAAAACGTCAGCCGAATTTGATAATTGTCGACTATAACCATCTGCATAACCTACACTAACGATTCCAATACACGTCTCATCTTGAGCAGTCCAACTACCACCATAGCCCACTTGTCCACCTGCAGGAATCTGCTGGATAGCAATCAGACTAGATACAAACTGCATAGCAGGCTGCAAACCTAATTCATCAGCACTGCGGTGCTCAAAAGGCGAGATCCCATATAACATTAGTCCCGGCCTAACCCATTGCTGATGACTATCTTGCAGCGATATAATTGCAGCAGAATTAGCCATACTCACAAGCAAATTATGGGCTGAATTGAAGTCGGTTAATTTGGCCAATTGCTGTGTGTTTCTGTCATCATCTAATTCGTCTGAATTAGCAAAATGACTCATTAGATTAATATCGCCTTTGATATTAGAACTTGTAGCTAAACTCTTTAAAGCTTGTTCAGCATCCTCAGTAGTAAAACCAAGGCGATGCATTCCAGTATCGAGCATCAACCAACAAAATGATAGGGCTTGTGTCAGCGTTGTTTCAAGCACTATCTCAACTTGCTGCCCACTATGAAAAACCGGCGAAAGTGAATAATCAACCGCTTGATTTAACTCTTCAGCAGAGTTCACTCCTTCCAGGATGACAATGGGTAAGCTAATTCCTTCCTTACGTAATTGGATACCCTCAGATACTCTAGCAACGGCAAATGCATCGCTATCTGACAAGGCATGAGCGGCTTTCACTGCGCCATGACCATAGGCATTAGCTTTAATTACCGACATGATTTGGCTGTTTGGGGCGAGTAGTTTTACTCGGGCAAGGTTGTGTTGCAGTGCGTTTAAATCAATCTTAGCAACTGGGTCAGATGATAACTTCACAGTTATTCTCCATCAAATCCCACTTTTTTATTATTATCAAATCCAACACTAACATCGCCATAATCATCATAATTATGGTAAGCAAAATTCTCAAAACGAGTATATTTACCTTGAAATGTCAGAGCAACAGTACCAATAGGCCCATTACGCTGTTTAGCAATAATAATTTCAGCTTTACCTTTATCAGGTGAGTCTTCGTTATACACTTCATCTCGATAGATAAACACAATCAAATCGGCATCTTGCTCAATCGCACCTGATTCACGTAAATCAGACATAATGGGCCGTTTATTAGGCCGCTGCTCTAAGCTACGGTTTAACTGAGATAGGGCTACCACAGGCACGGATAATTCTTTCGCCAGTGCTTTAAGGGAACGTGATATTTCAGAGACTTCCGTTGCACGGTTATCACCACTATTACCGCTACCTTGCATCAACTGAATATAATCAATTACGATTAAACTTAAACCATGCTCTCGCTTCAGACGACGAGCACGAGCACGTAATTCGGTTACTGTTAAAGCCGGAGTGTCATCAATAAATAAAGGCGCTTCGTTAAGCAATGCAATGGCAGAGGTTAGTCGCGGCCAATCATCATCATTCAAGCGACCACTTCGTAAACGAGTTTGATCAATTTGGCCTAAGGAAGATAGCATCCTCATTGCCAACGAATCAGCCGGCATCTCCATACTAAAAACAGCAACAGGTTGGTGGCTCTTAATGGCAGCATTCTCAGCCAGATTCATTGCAAAGGTTGTTTTACCCATTGATGGTCGACCTGCCACAATTACTAGATCGGCCGGTTGCAAACCAGATGTTTGTTCATCAAAATCGGTAAAGCCAGTAGAGAGACCGGTAATAGGACTGTCGTTTTCAAATAAAGTATCAATGCGGTCAACAACGGCACCTAATACTTCTTTTACTTGAACAAAACCACCGCCCCGTTTAACCCCTTTCTCAGCAATAGCTAATACTTGTTGCTCAGCTTGATCAAGCATTTCCGCACTACTACGCCCTTCAGGGGTAAAAGCGATACTTGAAATATCTGTTCCAACAGAAATCAGTTGGCGTAAAATTGAACGTTCATGAACAATGGTTGCATACGCTGAAATATTGGCGGCACTAGGCGTGTTTCGAGCTAATAAGCCTAAATAGGCTAATTCACCCACTTGATCTAGCTCACCACGTTTATCATGGTATTCAGCCAGAGTAATCACATCGACAGGAATAGATTGTTCAAATAATTGGGATATTGCTTGAAATATTAAACGATGATCTCGTCGGTAGAAATCTTGCTCAACCAACATGTCAGCTATTTTGTCCCAACTCTCATTATCGAGTAAAAGGCCACCCAGCACAGACTGCTCGGCTTCAATAGAATGGGGGGGTACTTTTAATGCTGATGTCGCATTATCCGTGTAGGATTCAGGATATGATAATTCATCTTCCACAACACTCATCCTAAAGTTTCAGAAGCTTACCCTCATCATTTTGATGAAGCAATAAGTTCTGGTAAAAACAGACAAAAACAACCACACTGAGTGGCTATTCATTCTTAAATATTTGGTCGAAAATAAACGGAGCTATATTTATATACCCGTGACCATTCAAACTCCACATTTATAGCACGCATATTGAATATGCTAGCAGCGTTATAATAGTGAGCAATAGAACGACTATTACATCACTTATTATGTCTTGCTAGCCCATCCATTATACGCACTAAAACATGTACCTTGAATGATAACGGGCATATAGCCCCGTTCAATTCATTTTTTAAGCTTCGTTTTCTTGCTCTTTAGCAATTTTTTCAGCTTCAGCTAACGCTTTAGCTTTTGCTTTTTCAGCTTCAGCTGCTTCAGCAAGTGCAGCTAATTGTGCTTCTGATGTAATGTTAACATTAACAGGAACAATTACATCTGAATGTAATTGAATGTCAATAATGAATTCACCAGTATGACGTAATGGGCCTTCTGGAAGACGGACTTCATTACGTTCAATTTCAGCACCTGCTGAGTTCAATGCGTCAACGATATCGTTAGCACCAATTGAACCAAACAACTTACCTTCGATTCCAGCATTAGCCATGATGTTTACATCACCTGCCGCTACTAGTTTCACTTTACGTAGTTCAGCTTCAGCTTGAAGTTTAGCCGCTGCAGCTTCTAGCTCTGCACGACGTGATTCAAATACTTCTCTGTTACGCTTGTTAGCTGGTAATGCTTTTCCTGTTGGAACTAGGAAATTACGACCAAAACCAGCTTTAACTGATACTTCGTCGCCAAGATTACCAAGCTTCTGCATTTTCTCTAGCAAAATTACTTGCATCGTTCTACCCTCATTCGCAGTGTAAATACTGCTCTAAAAGTCACTCGTCGCTTTCATTTGAAAGCCGACGAAAATTAAACCATTGTTCCAAAACACCTATTATTGCTAACAATACTACCATTTGTAATAGTGCAGCAATTAGCAGTATATAAACTGCTATTAACCAAAAATCATGTTTTTGTTGTCGTTTAACGATTGAATGAACAATCGATAATCCTTGTAATGCAAATACCACTAACATTACCGGTAAACAATCTTTCAATATACTCACTGCATCACCTAATGGTGATAGTGCTGCAAGCATACAAAATAGCAACAATAGAGCTGGTTTTTTACCTAAACTGAATTGCTGGAACTCAGTGGCAAACCCGCCCGGATTATATAATTTAGCTTGCCATGCTCGACCAATAATTAAGCCTAACATTACATTTAAACTAAACCCCGCAGCAAAAAAACCAGTCATCATTGATGATAAACGAATCAGCATTGACTGCGTTTCCGTTTGGCTAAGTGTCCAGCCAGGCTGTTCACTTAACAATG
This sequence comes from Gammaproteobacteria bacterium, assembly GCA_002402245.1. GTDB lineage: Bacteria > Pseudomonadota > Gammaproteobacteria > Nitrosococcales > Methylophagaceae. Next base: position 9,799 of record NVVP01000050.1, read on the forward strand.
TCATAAATGGTGTCATTGCTTCTTGCCACCACAGTGCAGGATCATCGAGCATGACATTCATGCCTAATACCAACACTATGCCCAGACCACTTGCAGCTAATAAACTAACCGCAAAAGAACGGGTGTAACCCAATATCAAGCTAATACCTAAAATAGGTAACCAACTTGATACTAAAAACAATCCGGCAATGCCAATCTGTTTCAACATTAACCCTACTAGTAAAGTAAATACTAATGTGGTTGCTGCAACAGTTTTAATGCCTTCTTTTGGCCCCATACGTAATGTAGTGAGCGCTATTACGCCACTCGCTAAATAACTAAACGGGGGTAATATTAAGGCCGCTAATGATAATACTGCTATTACAGCAGCAGATTGCCAACGGCCTCGCATAGAGATATCTGCAATACTACGCAGCATCGTTATGCTTTATTTTGGTTTGATGTTTTGGTTAACGACATCAGCCTTATTTATGCATATCGCAATAAGGAATTAACGCTAAGAAACGTGCGCGTTTAATACAGTTAGAAAGCTGACGTTGGTAACGCGCTTTAGTACCTGTAATACGGCTAGGAACAATCTTCCCAGTTTCTGTGATGTAGTTTTTCAACAATGTTACATCTTTATAATCAATTTGCTTAACACCTTCTGAGGTGAAGCGACAAAATTTTCTACGTCTAAAAAAACGTGCCATTTTTATGCTCCTTTAAGCTTCACGACGACGAGGTTTTTCATCTTCGTCTTTGCGCATCATAGGTGATGGTTCAGTAACTGCAGCATCACACGTAACTATTAAGTTACGGATAACAGCGTCATTGAAACGGAAAGCAGTTTTCACTTCTTCTAATTCTGCAACGCCACATTCAACGTTCATTAAAATATAGTGTGCTTTGTGGATTTTGTTAATTGGGTAAGCCAATTGACGACGGCCCCAATCTTCAGTACGGTGAATTGAACCACCGTCTTTAGTGAAAATCTGCTGGTATTTTTCAACCATTGCAGGCACTTGCTCGCTTTGGTCAGGGTGGACCAAAAACACGATTTCGTAATGTCTCATATGAGCTCCTCACGGTTTATACAGCCCCACATAGTTCGGAGGCAAGGAGTATTGCTACGCTTTAATAAAGCGAAAGCAATCGATAATTTTACATTATTTAGCTATACAATCACAAGTTACGTTGTCTTGACGCTTCAAATAAGCACACCCCTGCAGCAACAGATACATTCAAACTTTCAGCTCCACCTTGCATGGGAATAAACATCACTTGATCACAGTTATTACGTGTTAAACGGCGAATCCCTCGACCTTCAGCACCTAATACCACTGCTAAAGGTCCTTTTAAATCGGCCTGATAAAGCGTGGTATCACAATCACCTGACGTACCGACAATCCACACACCTAATTGCTGTAATTCGCGCAAAACACGGGCTAAATTAGTTACTTGAATAAACGGTAAACGCTCGGCAGCACCACTTGATACTTTTAACGCCGTACTGGTTAAACTTGAAGCGCGATCTTTCGGTGCAATAACTGCATGTGCGCCTGCGGCTTCTGCACTACGTATGCACGCCCCCAAATTATGGGGATCTTGCACACAATCTAAAATCAGCAGAAAGGGTATTTCATCACGGTCATCAAGCTCACTGAGTAATTTAAATAAATCAGTTTCATTTAAATTGCCTAGTGGACGACATTTAGCGACGCCACCTTGATGTCGATCATTGCCCGCCATTTCATCCAGCTCTTCTCGCGGCACTCTATGTGGTGTGATGTTGTGCTTAGCTGCTGCACTGACAATATCGTCAATTCGCGCATCATCTCGCTCATCAGACAACCATATTTCTAATACTCTCGTATTAGCTAATTCAAGTGCCGCTTGAATAGCATGGAGACCATAAACAAGCTCATTGTTTTGTGGACTATTGCCCTCAGATTTGTGAGCCTTGCGGTGTTTGGTATGCTTGGTATTCTTGCCCTTCGATGACGGGTTTGACATATATTTCTACTCGACGATTTAATTGACGGCCAGCATCGGTATCATTGCTAGCTCTAGATTCTGATTCACCTCGACCAACAGTCACTAAACGACTCTGTTCAATGCCTTGTGAACTAAAATAATTCACAACAGATTGTGCGCGATGGCGAGAAAGAGTCATATTATAACTTTCTGAGCCGACGCTGTCCGTATGACCTACTACATGAATAACGGTCAGCGGATAACGAATCAAGATATCGGCTACTTTTTCCAAACTGGGCATAAATGCAGGTTTTAATGATGCACTGCCAAAATCAAATGAAATTTCACTAGCAATATCTATCTTCAAGGTTTCATCTTCTAACCTTTGTACTTCAATAGCATGGCTTGCTTGTTCAGCTGCTAATGCGGCTTCCATCTCTTGTTGCTGGTTATCCATATAATGGCCAATGCCTGCACCCGCTGCTGCGCCAACTGCTGCGCCAATAAGCAATCCACCTTTATCATTTTCAATAGAATGGCCGAGTACTGCTCCCAAAACCGCACCAACAGCAGCACCTGTTTTAGCGCGTTGATTAGGGTCATTGGTGGCACAGGCACTAATAATGCTCGTCATTGCGGCAACTAATATTAATTTTTTCATTTTAATTCCTTAACGTGTTACTTATTCACATACTTAAAAATATAGACCAACTTAATCTGGCTGAATTATACTGCTAAGCAACCTTATTTATTGAGACTTACCATGGAAAACAGCTTCATTCCCGTCAACATTGCATTGCTTACTGTTTCAGATACTCGCACCTCTGACAACGATGGTTCAGGAAAAATCCTCAAACAACGTGTTTTAGATGCAAACCACCATGTTGTCGATCAGCGTATTGTGCCGGATGACACCTATCAAATTCGCTCCATCGTTTCACAGTGGGTTGCCAATCCGGATATCCAAGCCATTATTACCACGGGTGGAACAGGCCTTACTGGTCGAGATGGAACACCTGAGGCAGTCAAAGTATTATTGGATAAAGAAATCGAAGGTTTTGGTGAATTATTTCGTCATATTTCATTTCAAGATATCAAAACATCAACTATTCAATCACGCGCATTAGGCGGCGTTGCTAATGGCACCTTTATATTTTGCCTGCCGGGTTCAACTGGTGCATGTCGAACTGCATGGGATGAAATTCTGAAAGAACAATTTGATGCTCGTCATAGACCCTGTAACTTCGTCGATTTAATGCCCAGATTATTAGAAAAATAAATAGCCTTTTATCTTGAGAAGATATCGAAACTAAGTTTGCTCAACTATAATAGCCTCACACTACATTAAAGATCATCTATAAACATGACCGTTCACTATATTGATACACCGGAACAATTAACTTCATTTTGCAGCCAAATAGCCGATGCTAAATGGCTTACCGTTGATACTGAGTTCTTACGCGAAAAAACATATTCGCCTCAACTGTGTTTAATTCAAGTGGCAACAGAAGAGCATATTGCCTGCATCGATCCGCTCGCCCTTGAAGACATTAACCCTATCCTCGATATTATCTATAATCCAGATATTACCGTGGTCTTTCATGCTGCGCGCCAAGATTTGGAAATATTCTATTTATTACGCGGCGCTTTACCTAATAATGTGTTTGATACACAAGTAGCAGCAACCGTATTAGGTTATGGCGAACAGATTGGTTACGGCAACTTGGTTAAGCAATGTTTAGATGTTGACCTAGATAAAGCGCATTCTCGTACCGATTGGACTAAACGCCCTCTTGATCCTGCACAAATTAGTTATGCAGCTGATGATGTACGTTATTTACGCGATGTTTATAAATTACTCAAAGCACAACTAGAACAACAAGGTCGAACTCATTGGTTAGATGAAGACTTTGCGGTGCTAACTAATAGTGATACTTATCGTGCCGATCCAGATTCGATTTGGCGAAAAGTTAAAGGTTTTGGTCGTTTAAAAGGTCAACAACTAGCCATCTTAAAAGGACTTGCAGCATGGCGTGAGCAACGAGCAGTTAAATCAAACCGCCCTCGTCGCTGGATTTTAAAAGACGATATTTTGCTAGACTTAGCAAAGTTAGCCCCTGACACGATCGATAAATTCAGTATGATTCGCGGCTTTGAAGCGCATAGTATTAAACGGCTGGGTGACTATTTATTAGCTGAAATAACCGCTGCACAAGCAATCCCTAAAGATCAGTGGCCTATTCTTAAAAAGACAGTGCCCTTATCTCAACAGCAAAATGCCATTGTGGATACTTTAATGGCCTTGCTGCGTAAATATTGTGATGAACAATCTATTTCGCCTGCCGCTGTATCTTCACGTAAAGAAATCGAGCGCTTAGTTAGTGGTGAAAAAGACTTAGCTATATCTCAAGGCTGGCGTAATGAAATCGTCGGCCAACACTTACAAGCATTCCTCGATGGAAAACTGTCGATCACTGCTGATTCTACTCAATTAAAAACACGCTAAAAGGATAGTCTTTATGTCAGCTTTAATTTGCGGCTCTTTTGCCTTTGATACCATCATGGTTTTTCCAGACCAGTTTAAAAACCACATTCTGCCAGACAAAGTGCATATGCTAAATGTTGCTTTTTTAGTACCTGAATTACGCCGTGAATTCGGTGGTTGTGCCGGTAATATTGCTTACAACCTAAAACTATTAGGTGACGAACCAATCCCAATGGGAACCGTTGGTGGAGACTTTGCCAGCTACGCCGCATGGATGGATAAACACCATATTAACCGCCGTCATGTGCATGTTAAGCAAGATAGTTATACAGCCCAAGCGTTCATTACAACAGATATGGATGATAATCAAATCACCGCTTTCCACCCCGGTGCAATGAACTTAGCGCACGAGACGCCAATCAGTGAAGCAAGTGACATCAGTTTAGCCATTGTGTCTCCTGATGGTCGTGATGGCATGATTGAACATGCCCAACAGCTTAAAGATGCCGGTATTCCATTCATCTTTGATCCTGGTCAAGGTTTGCCTATGTTTGATGGCGACGATTTAATTCGCTTTGCCGAACAAGCGACTTATATCACCCTTAATGACTATGAAGCCCAACTATTTGAAGACCGTACTGGCTTATCTGCAGAAGAAACTGCAAAATATGTTGATGCATTAATTATCACCCGTGGCGGTGAAGGTTCTTATATTTATACTGATGGTAAGCGACTCGACATTCCTGCCGCCGCTGTAGGTGAATTAGCTGATCCTACTGGTTGTGGTGATGCTTACCGTGCTGGATTATTACACGGTATTTTGCATGGTAAAGACTGGCAGACTACCGGCCAAATAGCCTCATTACTAGGCGCGATTAAAATTGAACAGCATGGGACTCAAAACCACAGCTTCACTATGGATGAGTTTGCAAACCGTTACCAAAAAAGCTTTGGTAGCCAGCTCTAAAAAAGATGAGTTTAAAACGGTAAAGCCTTACTGGTAGACATAAATCTTWATTCAAAGCGAATGTGATAAGATTCATAGTTGTGAGAAAGCAAGGCTTTACAGTCACTTATCAATAGGGATATGCTCAACTCACCATAATAGATGTAATTTAAGGTTAATGTTAATGAGTCATAGCAAAGGCGCAATGAAAGGATTTACTCTGATGGAACTCATGATCACACTTTCTGTGGCCGCGATTCTATTGGGCCTTGCGGCGCCTAGTTTTGTTGACATTTTAAAAAATACACGCCTAAGCACACAAATGAATAACCTAGCTTCTGCCATTAACTTTACCCGCAGTGAAGCAATAAAGCGTGGCCTGCCCGCCACTATCTGTAGCAGTAATGATAATTTAAGCTGTGGTGGCACTTGGCAAGATGGCTGGCTCATTTTTTCTGATGCTGATGGCGATTCGGTAGTAGATGCTGCTGACGATGACGAGGTTATTCGAGTAGGAGATGGACTGTCTGCTAATGATATGACCTTATCATTTGGTGCCCGTACTCATATAACCTATCAAGCAGATGGGTTTTCGAGTGGTGGTGATAACGGAACAATTAGATTTTGTGACTCTCGAGGCGATGCTTATGCTAAAGGCCTTATCGTATCACTAAGTGGCCGTGTAAGAACGGCCCCTGACGGTGGAATTTTAAATTGCCCATAATGATGACTTTCAATAATCCCAAAAAAGAAAAAGGCTTCTCATTACTTGAAGTACTTATCACCGTTTTCATCTTATCTATTGGTTTGTTAGGCCTTGCCGGTTTACAAACAACAAGTCTAAAAAACAACCATAGTGCACAACACCGAACCTCTGCGATCATTCTGTCCTACGATATTGTCGATAGAATGCGACTTAATAAAAATGTAAGCTACAGTCTGGCTCTAGGTGATAATCCAGCTGGCGGAAGTCTTAAAGATCAAGACTTAGTTGATTGGACAACTGACCTTGCAAACTCACTCCCATCAGGTGATGGCTCCGTCGTCATCGTAGGAGATATTGTTACAGTCACTGTACAGTGGGATGACTCTCGAGCTACAGAAGGTAGTTCAACCCAGTCCTTTTCTATGAGCACACAATTATAATGACAAGCAAACTTCATACTCGGCAGACAGGTTTAACATTAATTGAACTAATGATTTCCGTGGTATTAGGTTTATTATTAGTCACAGGTCTGATCACCATATTTACGGGCAATAATCAAACTTACCGAGTGACTGAAGCTCACTCAAGATTACAAGATAATGCCCGATTTGCCCTCGACGTATTAAGTAAGAATGTCCGTACCGCAGGATTTAGTGGTTGCCGGCCGATTGAACACATGGAGGTGCTGATAATTGCCAATGATCTGTTAGATAAAGAAATGCTTCCAGAGACTATCATTCACGGTAATGAAGCTACTGGAGCCAACTGGAGCCCCAATATTTCTACTGATTTAGATGACGTCATCGAAGGAACTGATGTGATTACCATTCAACATGGCATCAGTTGTGGTGCAAGTCTTACGGAAAGCATAAGCAATACTGATGCTGATATCTCCATCTTTGCACATTCGTGCGGGTTCAAAATTAATGACACAGCTATGATTGCCGACTGCACTGATGCTCATATTTTTAAAGTAACCGATGTATCTTCTGCAACAGGTATCGAGCATGCTATTGCTGACACGACCCAAAATCCAAAAGTTATAGGTAATATTACCCCACATTTTTGTACTAGTGATGCATCGGATGCGGCAGGAAACTGCTTAGATGATAAGCTATACAATTACGATGCCGAACTATTCAAGTTTGCATTTACTAGTTATTTTATACGTTTAGGAGCGGGCGGCAGCCCTTCGCTATGGAAATTTGAGCATACTTCCAACAGGGCATTCGAGCTAATTGAGGGAATCGAAGATATGCAGATCGTCTATGGCCTTGATACCAATAATGATGACACTGTTGATAGCTATGAAAATGCTCAAACAGTGGAAAATTTGAGTCAATGGGACCAAGTCGTCAGTGCGCGCATTAGTTTGTTAGCACAAACCCTGGAAAATAACCTAACGACCTCAGATCAAATCGTGAGTTATAACGGAGCACCAGTAACTGGTGACGGCAAATTGAGGCGAGTGTTCTCTAGCACCATCACTATCCGCAATCGAGTACAGTAATTATGGTTAATATTAAAAATCAACACGGTTTGGCACTTATGGTGAGTTTAATTATGCTGTTACTGATGAGCCTTTTAGCCATCAACAGTATGAAATCGACTGTCTTGGAAGAAAAAATAACCGCCAATTATAAAAATAGAAATATGGCATTCCAAGCTGCAGAAGCAGGTCTTCGTGCAGGTGAAGAATTCCTCGCAGGGCCCGGGAACCTACCTATTTTTGATGGCAATTTAGGACGTTATCAGGCCACAACTTCTGGCTCCCCGAGATGGGAAAGTATTGATTGGTATGATTCCAGTAAGACCGCAAACTATACCGGATTGTCTTACATTGCTTCCCAACCACTGTATATCATTGAAGAGTTACCTTCAGTCCGCCAAGCTGGCGAATCAGTAGGAAGTGGTTTAGAAGAAAATTCGTTCTATCGGGTAACAACCCATGCGGTAGGTGGCACAAAATCTGCTGAAGTCATTTTACAAAGCACTTTCAAACGCTAATCTAGGGTTAGAAAAGGGAAATAATCATGATGTTTTTTCGTATGCAAACTAATTTTCTTATTTTATTAATAAGTTCTCTTTTCACTTTAAATAGTCATGCGGCAGCTATCGCACAATCTCCTTTATTTTTAAGTGAAGGCGCCCCTCCTATCGTCATGCTCACCATGGGTAAAGAGCATAAGCTTTATTATGAAGCTTATAATGATGCTTCTGACCTCGATGGTGATGGCCTATTAGACACCACCTATAAGCCTACAACAATAGATTATTTTGGCTACTTTGACTCATTTAAATGCTATGAATATAAATCGGGCGGTGGTGGTAAATTTGTACCTAAATCAACAACAAGCAATAAACAATGTTCGGGGGAGCTTTGGAGCGGCGATTTTCTCAACTATATAACCACCAGTCGAATGGATGCGTTACGCAAAGTATTTTATGGCGGTTTCCGTTCTAGTGACAGCACATCCAAAACAATCCTAAAGCGGTCATTTATTCCTCGAGATGCACATAGCTGGGGAAAAGAATATACCAGTGTCGCTCATGATGGCTATGATATTAGTGACTAT
>NVVP01000051.1 GCA_002402245.1 Gammaproteobacteria bacterium
CGGTTATATCTTGTAAGCCTTGCAAGATTAATGGATTATCATGACCTTGATGTTGGTAATAGCACATTAAGGTGCCCATGCTTCGCTGTGGAAGATAGTAGCTTGCTTTAGGGTAACCATAGTCAATAATAAAAATAGCGCCTTGTTGTAGGCTGGCAGCTAAACTACGTAACCATGCATTGGCTGCCAGATTAACCTCGGTGGTTACTTCACTGTCGCCTATTAAGCTGATTATTTCTTCACTGTAAGCAAGTAGGTCTGGAGTAGATAATTCGCCGAAAGTCCAATGTAATTGATCATTAGAGTGTGAAACATAACGTTCGTTGACAATGCCCTTGTTAAAGTTAAGACAATGAACCGGCATGGCATCACAGACTTCATTAGCTAAAATAATACCGCTGAATTCAGCAGGTAATGAATCTAGCCAAATGATGCGTTTAAATAGATGTGGAATAGAAGCTGATAATAACTGCTCTTGTCTTTGACGTAAGTCAGCACTTGCTTCRATAATRWARTASTKRKCAGGAAGGGTCTGTTTCTGATCGAGTTCTATCAAAATAGCCTCGGCCATTTTTCCGCTACCCGCACCAAACTCGAGAATATCAAACTGTTCCAGTTGTTCGGCTACATCTTGAATATGATTAGCTAGAGTGCGGCCGAATAAAGGCGATAGCTCTGGGGCGGTAGTAAAGTCACCTCCGAGACCTAGCTTATGGCTGCCGGCACTGTAATAGCCTAAGCCCGGACTATAAAGACAACGTTGCATATAGTCTGCAAAGCTTATTTTTCCTCCTGCAGCTACAATATCTTGATGAATTAGCGTTAATAATTGATTGCTATGATATTGCGCGATAGGATCATCAATAGAAAAAGTCTGCATAGTCATAGAAAAGGGTATTAATAGTGTTAGATAAAGTAGTGTTAGTWACGGGCTCAGGACGTCGAATAGGCCATCATCTYGCGACYMGCTTGCATGAGCAAGGTTACACTGTTTTGGCRCATTAYCGAACCTTAACGGATGAAGTAAGAGTCTTRCAAGCATTAGGSRTTGAAACAATACAAGCAGACTTTATAAATAGCACGGCYATTTTAAGMTTTGTTGATGATCTTAAATTGCGCTGTGCTAGCTTTCGGGSGGTGATTCACAATGCCTCGTCATTTGAGCCGACAGCCACTGATTTAGAGMAGGCTGCCGYACAATATGAACAGTTTTTTAATGTGCATATGATGGCGCCWTTTTTGATTAATCAAGGTTTGAAAYYWTTATTSCAAGGCGAAGATRATAAYCCWGCAGATATTATTAATATTACYGATATYAATGTAGAAAACCCTACKCCTCGKTTTGATATYTATGGCACMACCAAAGCGGGCCTACATAATATGACYTTAGTATTAGCYAAAGAATTTGCRCCAGAGATTAAGGTTAATGCSGTGGCWCCAGGCCCGGTRTTRTTTACCTCACAGCAYTCTGCTGARGTACAGCAACAAATGTTAGCTGAAACACCRTTAGGGAAAGAGGGAGGMGCYGAGCCTGTCTATTTGGCRGTGCAGAGCATATTAGACAATCCGTTTATTACAGGTATCAGCTTAGCGGTTGATGGTGGTCGCCGTTTGTCCAAACGTTAGATTATCAATGCTTATTTCAACCCCWGCTTGTGCTAAYGGTTGTGGCTTACCAATYAAATAAGCMATAATTTCTTCAAGCAAGGGRTAGAGRAAATAYTCATCKGTGATRGTGTGATTAGGCCGAGAAGCCTCATCTGGCAAKGTGATGGAGCTTAGAATATCAAGATCAGCAGGGCGATCTTTCATYTTACGGTCTGGATCATTACGGTTYCGACCTAATTTTACTTCAATTGARTTGCARACTGCTTTTAATGACTSTTYTGTGCGMGMTGTTTYAATAAAKACCACYACATTGAGAAAGTCTCGCTGACTATTCATRCCGATGGGYGGYAAYGSMARTAYGCGGCTTAAGCTGAGYTGGGGARACTCCTCKAGYAATAGSWYAATAATYTGSCGAATATTATCAAAAGGMTCAATATTACTGCCRATACCTAGCAAATAGCCAGATTGAGTTTGCGGCATTATTTTGAGCGCTCAATWACAATCTTAGCTATATTTTGGCCRTGTARCTCAACAGGCTTACTTAAKGTGAGTTTMAGYTTAGGGATAGGGAAGCTTGATAATAATARGGCSGCYAGATCTTCMGCTAAGGTTTCAATTAATTGATAACGACTYGTRCTGACGAACKCWACSACRGTGTTAGCMACTGAWCCATAGTCTAATGTGTCGACAATATCATCACTTTTTGCTGCTTGGCGGATATCCCAATCCATTTCTAAATCAAAACTGAGTGTTTGCAGGGTTTTACGTTCCCAGTCATAAATTCCGATGATAGTTTCAATATCAAGATTAGTTAGAAATATTTTGTCCATAATTCACTGTATAGAAAGGCTGAGGTAATTGGGTATAATACAAGCAATGATGAATTGAGGTGTACTTATGTTGGAAACATTTATTCTACCAATGATGATTATTGGAGCCTATTTAATTGGCTCTTTATCGAGTGCGATTATTTTATGTAAATTAGCGGGCTTACCCGATCCTCGTTCGCAAGGTTCTGGCAACCCGGGCGCAACCAATGTATTACGCTTTGGTGGTAAAAAACTAGCCGCTACAGTATTAATAATTGATGTATTGAAAGGTGTATTGCCTGTTGTCATGGCGATATTTGTAGGTTTGAGCGAAACATGGATTGCAGCAGCAGCATTGGCCGCTTTTATCGGTCATTTATATCCAGTGTTCTTTCAGTTTAAAGGGGGCAAAGGTGTAGCCACAGCGCTAGGTGGATTTCTCGCCCTATCACCACTATTAGCGGGTGCAATATTACTAAGCTGGGTAACCATCTTTGTTTTGACTCGTATATCTTCACTGTCAGCAATTATTGCCGCATCACTTGGCCCGCTTTACAGCCTTTGGCTGATCGATTCGATTAATGCACGCTGGATAATATTAGTGATTGCAGTGTTATTAGTCGCTCGCCATCATGGCAATATTAAACGTCTGCTTGCAGGCGAAGAATCTAAATCAAAGAGTAAATAATGGCCTCATTACAAGATCAGTTACTTAATCTCGGTGCAGTAGACAAGAAAAAAGCTAAGAAGTCACAACATCAAAAACGCCAAGCCGTTAATAAAGACAGAAAAGCAGTTAAGTCAGGCAAAGCCGTGCAATCAGATGATATGCAAAATCAGCTGGAACAAACCGCAAAAGAGAAGCAGCAACGTGATTTAGAGTTGAATAAGCAGCGTGATGCAGCGTTAGCTAAGAAAGCATTAACCGCTGAAGTTAAGCAGATTGTGCAGCTGCATCAATTAAACATCGCTAAAGAAGCTGATATTGCCTATAACTTTACTCATAGTAATAAAGTGAAGAAGATTTATATTACAACCGATCTTCAAAAACAACTGACCCTAGGGCAGATTGCTATTGTGGCAGTTGAGCAAACATATAAGCTTCTTCCTAGTAAAATTGCCGAACGAATTGAAAGTCGTCTGCCAGAAATCGTTATTAGGATTGAAGCAGATGAGCAGTCAAACGAAGTCGATCCTTATGAAGACTACCAAATACCTGATGATTTGATGTGGTAGTCAGCCAATTTTAGGCATCAGGCGAGCTTAATTCATCCAAAGGCCAACGCGGTCTAACTGAAAAGCTAGCGTGCTCTTGTTTGACCATGGCAGATTGGCGCATGGCACCGGCAAAGGCGATCATTGCACCATTATCACTACAAAATATCGGCCGAGGATAATGAACCTCAAGATGAGGCATTGCATTTAAACGAGCCCGTAATGCCGTGTTAGCACTAACGCCACCCGCAACAACTAATGTTTTATGCCCAGTCTCTTTCAAAGCGCGTTTACACTTAATAGCCAGCGTTTCTACGGCGGCTGTTTGAAAAGCTAAGGCTACATTAGCGCGATCTTGGTCTGTTTGCTCACTATCTCGCCATGTGTTCATTGCAAACGTTTTTAAACCACTAAAACTAAAATCTAAACCAGGTCGGTTAGTCATAGGACGAGGGAATAAATAGGTGTCTGCAATGCCTTGTTCAGCTAATGCCGCTAAAATTGGGCCGCCTGGATAGTCTAAGCCAAGCATTTTTGCTGTTTTATCGAAAGCCTCACCTACCGCATCATCAATTGATTCACCCAGTAATTTATATTCGCCGATACCTTGAACATCAATTAATAAAGTATGACCACCTGATACTAATAGTGAGACAAAAGGAAAAGCAGGCGGAGAGTCTTCTAATAGCGGAGAGAGTAAATGGCCTTCCATATGATTAATGGCAAGCGCTGGAATATCTAAAGCCCAAGCAAAGCTGCGCCCAATAGCCGCACCTACAAGTAATGCTCCCACTAAACCAGGACCTGCGGTATAGGCTACCGCATCAATATCGCTTCTAGTTAATTGTGCTTGGCGCAACACATTATCAATTAAGGGCAGTGTTTTGCGGATATGGTCGCGAGAAGCAAGCTCAGGTACCACGCCACCATATTCAGCATGCATGGCAATTTGACTATAAAGGTCGTGTGCCAATAAGCCTTTTTCGCTATCATAAATGGCTATTCCTGTTTCATCACATGATGATTCGATGCCTAATACTCGCATGCCTTGCCTTCTCATTTGCTAAAAATTCTAGGTGTATTATGCCTAAGTTTAGAAAAGAGTTGATCTTTGTTGTTGATCTTTCGTACAATTGTGGGCTTTTCCATATAATAATGTTTAGGAATTATTAATGCCTTCAGTACGATTAAAAGAAAACGAGCCATTTGATATCGCTTTACGTCGCTTCAAACGTGCATGCGAAAAAGCCGGTACAGTTGCAGAAGCACGTGCTCGCCAACAATACGAAAAACCAACTACAGTGCGTAAACGCGCGGCTGCAGCTGCTGTAAAACGTCATCAAAAGAAAGTATCACGTGAAAGCGCTCGTCGCGTTCGCATGTACTAAAGAAGACGATTATTATGCCTGCTGAAGCAAGTCCATTAAAGGTTACTATTCTAGACCAAGTCAAAAGTGCAATGCGCGCAAAAGACAAAAAGCGTCTGGGGACATTACGTCAAATTACTGCGGCAATTAAGCAGTTTGAGATAGATAACCGTGAAGACCTTAATGATGATGGCATCATCGTCATTATGACTAAAATGTGTAAGCAGCGTCGTGATTCTCTTAGTCAATTTCAAGATGCGGGTCGTGATGACCTTGCGGAAATTGAAATTGCTGAGCTTGCAATTATCGAAGAGTTTATGCCAACGCCATTAACTGACGATGAAATTGCGACAGAGATTGCGGCAATGATTAAAGAACTTGGTGCAACCGGCCCGAAAGAAATGGGTAATGTGATTAAAGCATTGCGGCCTAAGTTCCAAGGACGAGCAGACATGGGTGCAGTAAGTGGCCTAGTTAAGGCTGCTCTTACGTCATAAAGTGAGTTATTTGCCTTCAGTTTTAAATACAACTAGGCGAATAACTACTGAATTAAGTCGGTCATAGGCGTCTGGTCATGGCCGGTAAAATTCCTCCTCAGTTTATTGATGATCTGTTAACGCGTGTTGATGTCGTTGAGATCATAGATGCGCGCGTGCCATTAAAAAAAGCAGGTAAGAACCTCCACGCTTGCTGTCCTTTCCATAACGAAAAAACCCCCTCATTTACCGTAAGCCAAGAAAAACAGTTCTATCATTGTTTTGGCTGTGGTGCTCATGGCACTGCAATTGGTTTTTTGATGGAATACGAACAAATGAGCTTTCCTGAATCTATTCAGGAACTAGCCGAACATGTGGGTATGACCGTACCGGTTAGTCACTCCCTATCTACAGCCCCCGCTACTCAAAACTTATACGACTTATTAGATAAAGTAAGTCAGTATTATGCCCAACAGTTACACACTCACCCGCAGCGCGAACGTTTTACGACTTATTTAAACAAGCGTGGTTTATCATCTCAAATCATTGAACACTTTAATATCGGTATGGCGCCAGATGGTTGGGATAATGTACTTAAACTTTTTGGTACAACAGACCTTGCCAGAAAACAGTTAAATGAAGCGGGCTTATTGAGTAGTAATGATAAAGGCCGCAGTTATGATCGTTTTCGTAATCGAGTCATGTTTCCTATTCGGGATCGACGTGGCCGAGTGATAGGCTTCGGTGGCCGCGTATTAGATGATAGTACGCCTAAATATTTAAACTCACCTGAAACCCCTGTTTTTCATAAAGGCCGAGAGCTTTATGGACTATTTCAGGCGAGAAAATCGAATCGAAAATTAACCCGAATAGTGATTGTTGAAGGCTATATGGATGTGATTGCCTTAGCTGGACATGGTGTAACAAACTGTGTGGCAACATTAGGTACGGCGACAACACCAGAACACCTGCATCAATTATTGCGAAGCGCACCTGAAATTGTCTTTTGTTTTGATGGTGACAGAGCAGGGCGAGAAGCGGCGTGGCGTGCGGCTGAAAATGCATTGCCATTATTAGGTGGTAACCATCAATTAAAGTTTATGTTTCTAGCCGATGGCGAAGATCCTGATAGTGTGGTTCGGCAGCAAGGTGGGCCAGAATTTGAAAAGTTAGTTGATAATGCCAAAGATTATTCTGATTTTTTCTTTGAAAGTTTAGAAAAGCGAGTTGATATTTCATCAATGGATGGTCGTGCTCGTTTAGTAGAAATAGCCAAGCCTTATCTTAGATTAGTACCAGCAGGTATATATCGAGACATGTTTGAACAGCGTTTGGCAGAAAAAACCAAGACCAATACGGCCATGCTTAATAAGCATTTAGAAAAACCAGCAGAACCGCAGAAACGAACAAGTAGAACGGGTGCTAAGCAATCATCGACGATATCACCCATTAGAATGGCGATTACAATTGTACTGCAACACCCAGAGTTAGCTCAGAATCTAGCTGAATTTGATAAAATTAAAATGATTAAGCAACCTGGCGTAGAAATTTTAATCCAGCTACTTGAAACTTTAGCCCTGCACCCCCATCTAAATACTGCAGCATTACTTGAGCGTGCGCGAGGAAGTAGCCATGATGGCCACTTGCAAAAATTAGCGCGGCAATCTCTTTCATTATCGGCGGAAGAATTAAGCCATGAACTGGCTGGGGTAATAAAGCAGTTACAACAACAAGCTATCGAACAACGTCATGGTGAATTAATGACAAAAGGTTTGCGAAATTTGACCGATAATGAAAGACAAGAAATACAACAACTAAAACTATAAATTCTGCGCAAACAAAAACGTGCATAATTAATGGCTTGGCAGTATAATGCTCGGCCGGACACGAATATAAAACACGGAATAAAAGAGGCCAAATGAAAGATCAACAATCACGCATTAAAGAGCTTATAACCCTAGGTAAAGAGCGTGGGTATCTTACTTATGGTGAGATCAATGATCATCTACCTGAAGATTTGGTCGATGCCGATCAAATTGAAGATATCATCGGAATGTTTAGCGACCTAGGTATCATGGTTCATGAAGATGGCCTTGATACTGATGAGATGGAGCGCTTAGCAGAAGCAGCAACAGCACAAGATGATGTTTCAGCAGATGAAGCGGCTGCGGTATTAGCCAGTTCTGATGGTGAGTTTGGCCGAACAACTGATCCAGTTCGCATGTATATGCGTGAAATGGGCTCGGTTGAGCTATTAACGCGTGAAGGCGAAATTGTTATCGCCAAGCGAATTGAAGCAGGTTTAAAAGAAAGCTTATTATTACTTTCAACTTATCCAGCCTGTATTGCCACATTCCTTGCAAGATATGACGCAGTAGAAGCGGGTGATATGCGCCTTAATGACGTGATCCGAGGCTTTATTATTCCTGAAGAAGATGTGCCGGAGCCAGTCGTCAAATCAGCAGAGACTGCAAAAGATAATTCTGATGATGAAGAGGAAGAAGAAGGCCCAACAGGYGTTGATCCTGAAGAAGCACGTGAACGATTYGGSATTCTATCTAAAGCCTATAGCGAAYTACAAAAAGCAACMGGYGATGAYGTTGCTGCWGCACAAGAAGCCGCGACTAGTTTGTTTATGGAGTTTAAATTAACNCCCNAAAACACTGATYGYACTTAATRGYTTAATGTCTGAAACAGTRGCCGTTATCCGTCAGCAAGARCGTACGGTTACAGGYATTGTAGTMACAGATGCRAACATGAATCGTCGTGATTTTATTGATTCATTYACAGGTAATGAAACKAACCTYGAATGGACTGATAAACACATTCGWGCCAAAAAACATTATTCATCAACGATTAAGAAAAACCTTGATACKATTCTTGCGGCACAAACAAAATTAGCTGAGCTGTCAGAAGAACGYGGMATGGCCATTACYACGATAAAAGAAATCAGTCGCCAAATGATGATTTCTGAAGCAAAAGCGCGTCGTGCGAAAAAAGAAATGGTAGAAGCTAACTTACGTTTAGTTATTTCAATTTCTAAGAAATACACAAACCGTGGTCTACAGTTCTTAGATTTGATTCAAGAAGGTAATATCGGCTTGATGAAAGCGGTTGATAAATTTGAATATCAACGTGGTTACAAATTCTCAACTTACGCAACATGGTGGATTCGCCAAGCGATCACCCGTTCAATTGCCGATCAAGCGAGAACAATTCGTATCCCTGTTCATATGATTGAGACCATCAATAAATTGAACCGGATTGCACGTCAAATGCTACAAGAAATGGGCCGTGAACCTACGCCTCAAGAACTAGCAGAACGTGTTGAAATGCCTGAAGATAAAGTACGTAAAGTACTTAAAATATCTAAAGAGCCTATCTCAATGGAAACACCGATTGGTGATGATGAAGATTCACATCTAGGTGACTTTGTTGAAGATGTGAATGTTACATCTCCACAAGATAATGCAATGATTGAAGGGCTAAAAGAAGCCACACAAGGTATACTAGGCGGCTTAACTGAGCGTGAAGCGAAAGTATTACGGATGCGTTTCGGTATTGATATGAATACTGATCACACATTAGAAGAAGTTGGTAAGCAATTTGATGTAACACGCGAGCGTATTCGTCAGATTGAAGCTAAAGCACTGCGTAAACTACGTCATCCAACACGTTCAGATCAGTTACGAAGCTTTTTAGACACTGATAAATAAAAGTTTAGGGGCCTATAGCTCAGTTGGTTAGAGCAGGGGACTCATAATCCCTTTGTCCAAGGTTCAAGTCCTTGTAGGCCCACCATATATAAAAGGGTTACGTCATTTGGCGTAACCCTTTTTTCCTCAACGCCAGAACTCCAAGGCCTTTCCACCGCCACGCACCACACAAGTTAAAGGGTCGTCTGCTACAATCACCGGTAAACCGGTTTCATCACTGATTAGTTTATCTAAATCACGCAACAAGGAGCCACCGCCAGTCAACACAATACCGCTTTCTAAAATATCTGCCGCTAATTCAGGCGGAGTCTGCTCTAAAGCGCTTCTAATGGACTGAATAATAATGCTCAATGGCTCTTGAAAAGCTTCGAGAATTTCATCGCTATTTATGGTGAATCTTTTTGGTACACCTTCTGTCAAATTGCGACCATGTATGTCCATTTCGCGCAGTTCACTGCCAGAGTGAGCACAACCAATCTTCTGTTTGATACGCTCAGCCGCGGCATCACCTATCACGCTGCTATAATGGCGGCGCACATAGGCAACTATTGCTTCATCGAAACGAGCGCCACCCAAACGCACCGAGTCTGAATAGACTACGCCGTTCAACACCAACACAGCAATTTCTGTGGTTCCCCCCCCAATATCCACCACCATTGTGCCTATAGCTTCTTCAACCTTAAGGCCTGCACCAAATGCTGCAGCCATTGGCTCTTCTATAAACTGCACTACACGAGCTCCTGCCCTTATGGCCGATTCGTGAATAGCACGACGTTCTACTTCGGTTATCTGGCAAGGAACACACATCAATACACGGGGACTGGAACGCATAAAGCTATTGGTATGCACTTTTGCCATAAAGTGTTGCAACATTTTTTCGGTTATCTTAAAGTCAGCAATAACACCATCTTTCAGTGGGCGAATAGCCACGATATTACCCGGCGTACGCCCCAACATTTTCTTGGCATCTATCCCTACAGCCTTAATCGACTTTTGGCTTTGATGGGAACGAATAGCGACTACTGAAGGTTCATCTAAAACGATGCCTTCACCTCGCTCATAAATCAATGTGTTAGCAGTCCCTAGATCAATGGACAAGTCCCTTGAAAATAGGCCACGTATAAACTTAAACATTAATACCTTCTTGAAATCATATGATCGAATAAGCAACGTTAACCGAGTCATCTCTGAGTAACATAACTATACTTCGCCCCAAACAAATTACTGCCTTTCAGAGGAACGCACCAGGCGCACTTTATCTGCGGTGAAATGGCCATGTATGTCCGTAAAGTCGAGATCAAAATAGACCTGCCAGGCATAGTAACTGCCTCTGGGGTAGGACGAAGATGAAAAATAACCATAAGAATAAAAGGCAGTATTATTAAAATAACTGATATCAATGTTTGAGTTATATCAGTCGTAATTGACAAGGTTTATCAGCTCATCTCTATGTAGATAGACAGAGTAATCCTGACGGCCTCTGCCAATGTTTGCTGTTGAACCATTTAAAATTACCCAGATCTATAATCTTGCGAGCAGAATACACCCCCCCTGCCAAACAAGAATCACCCATTAGTATGATTTTAATCGGTAGATGACGTTGTAAACTAAATTTATTCTATGACTCAACTTTATTTTTAACTAAACAGCAGTATTCAAGGAGAAACAATGCCCACCCAAAAAGGACTAAACTTTGGTGTTTTCTATGTGGCAACCTATCAAGAGTGCTTCGTTGTTGAAGCAGCTGCTTCTGCACAAAGCCTAAAGAAATATTGCCCCGATATTTCAATCTGTCTATGCACAAATATCCCTGACTCCAAATGGATCAAAGATGAATATTTTGATCATGTTGTAAGCATTGAGCCTGATACCAATCAAGGCACTCAATGGGGCCAAGGCCTTCTATCCAGGGTTTCCAGTTTACCCCTTAGCCCTTACGAAAAAACCCTTCATGTAGATACTGGCACTCGATTTCTTGATGAGAAAGTTCTAACTTTTTTTGACCTTCTAGACACTCATGAAATAGCCATGGTAGAAGACTCCCCTAAAGTCAGCATTGGCGTTAAAGCCTATCGAGGAAGAATGTTTAATGGTGGCGCCATTTTGTATAAGAAGTGCGACAAAACCAATACTCTTTTTAAAGAATGGAAGAAGCTGTTTCAAACCCAGCTTGAAGCTTATGACCTGGACCCCTTGCCCGAAATTCCTTACATGTATCGAATCAAAGATATAGCCATGCGAAGAAAACTAATGACCCATGACCAGCTTGCTTTGGCTCAATTACTAGGGCCAGAAACAAACACCTTAAACCTAAAATATAAGATTCTTAACGAAGAATGGAATTTGGACGCCCTCCATTGAATAAGTATCCTTACTCGTACCAACCTGA
Source organism: Gammaproteobacteria bacterium (assembly GCA_002402245.1). Lineage (GTDB taxonomy): Bacteria > Pseudomonadota > Gammaproteobacteria > Nitrosococcales > Methylophagaceae. Next base: position 11,581 of record NVVP01000051.1, read on the forward strand.
AATATCATCCTTTAGTGTGATTGATAGTTTTATTTTTCCTTCATACTATTGGCATCAAATCACTGAAAACAGATCGTTAGACGACTGTGTATTTTTTGGTTTTGATTTGCTAAGAATGTAATCACTATTTTTTATATAGCTAGTTTTCAATAGTGCTAAAGCCTTCAACACATTACAGCTTACCTCTTAAAACAAGGACAAATATGCACTTATATAATTTTTTCCCCTCCGTGGTTGCTCAATTTTCTTACCCCGAAGCAACCGATTTAAACTCTGAATTGCTGGATTTAATCCAGCAAGAGAGGGAGAGGTCTACAGAATCTGAACCTCGAATAACCACTGTCAATAATGGCTGGCAATCAAAAATAGGCTTGTTAAATAAGGACTACCCGGCAATTCAATCACTACGCGCCTTTATTGAAAAATCAATGGCAGAGTACTTTGAACAAGTAACAAAAAACACGGCTCTCGACCACAAAAAATTCCGTTACAATTACAATGGTTGGGCAACAGTGCTGCACGAAGGTGGATTTCAAAGCCATCATGTACATTCRAGAGTGGATCTTGTTGGTATCTATTGTGTCGCCAAACCAGAGCCGCGTGATGAGGCTAGTATTGGTGGAGCACTGACACTGATTGACCCCAGAGCAGGCTGCCTATCGACACGCAGTGTGTGGGACAACAATACCAGTATCAGCATTCCACCAATGCCAGGACAGCTCTTTTTTATCCCCAGCTTTTTAGCGTATCAGAYAGGCCTTGTTAAAGGTAGTGGAGATAGAGTGACCATTGACTTTGATATTCTTGTTTTGCCAAATTCGAAATAATGTTGCCCATTCATTTCTTCACTAAATGAAAAATTGTCATTACTTTCAAAGCCATTTTGATAAAGGCATCAAAGTGCATGCATGCCTTTATGGGTATTACAACATTGCCCTAGATTAGAGCAAGAGATAAAGCTTATTAAATCAATTTTAAAGCCTGAAGGTTATTTTTATATTCTGAACAATATCGCTTCTGCCATACCAAGCRATAAAGGCTGGCTGAATGATGGCGTGAAGATACAGGAAACGTTAGAGGATATTTCAACTTGCTTGAGGCTACTCGTATYTGCCACCTGAATGCTCAACAGAGCATATATCCAGCTTTTCATTTATAGTAAAACTAAGAAATTACTAAACACATAGGCAGATTTTCTGAGTAACGAAAACTTGCTGGCGAAGGCACAAACCGAAGCTATTAAACGCGTAGTAGTGTGGCAGTTAGATCAGCTTATTGAACAAGAAGAGTTAACTCAGATTGAATAGCCAAACACCTGCATCCAATTATATTCTCAGGCTAATCTATAAGTAAGAATGTTAATTTATACTTTTCTAATCAGGCTATTTTGAACTTATGTTTGTATGTACAGTTATTGATAGAACTCCAAGTGGCGCAAGCCTTTTATTTATGCCTTGCCTGAAAGGAAGTAGATTGGAACCTGCCAGGATTAATACCTCACTCAATACTGGACTTCCCATAATTTATAAAAAACGAGTAATTCTACAGGCTCGTTAGGTGTGAGTGCATAGTGTTTTGGTTATGAATTTAATCGTTTCCGATATGCTGTAGGCGTCATTTTTATCTGTTTCTGGAATAGGCGACGAAAAACAGTATCATCTGAATAGCCCAATGCCAACGCTATATCTTTTATCGATTTATTATCGTTATTCAAAAGTGTACATGCGTGGCTAATACGAATATTGTCAATGAATGCTTTAGGTGTTTCTCCGATAAGGCTTTTTAATTTCCTGTTTAGCGTACGCTGAGATACAGCCATAGATTTTGCTAAGTCTAGTGTGCTTATATGGCGATAGTGCGCTTGTCGAATAGCGTGTTCAGCCTCAGCTAAAAACGGGTCTGTTGAAATCCGATAACCTTGTGGAACATATAAGTTTTGAGATTTTGGAATAGCGTCAACAACTGAGAAATCGGCTATTATTTTAGCCGTGTCTGCTCCTACTAACTCTGTAATAACCTGTAGCGTGATATTTACCCATGACAATGGTCCTCCTGCGGTAATAATGCGTTGGTTGCTAATTAATTCGCTAGCCCATAGCGCGTCAGCTTTTGGAAATCGCTGTCTTAATTCATCGTGTAGCCACCATGTTGTTGTGCATCGACGACTATTTAGCAAACTGGCCTCACCTAGTGCAAATACACCGCTGCATGAACCACACATTAGTGAGCCTTTTTGATATTGGCGAGCAAGCCATGAACGAGTTTGCTTATTTGTAATATTTCTAGGAGGGTGGCCTTGACTATCAGGTACAAAGCCTGGGATCAAAATGGCATCACAATGGTCGATTGAAGCAAAATCGGTGTCAACGGATATAGTGCGTCCTTGCCCATCGGTAATGGGCTGTCCGTCATGGCTGGCTATAATGACCTGGAAGTTCCATGCCACCTTTGAGTTTTGTTTATTTCGCCTTTCTTGAATAAAATTCAACCCGCTTAACGATAATATATCAGCCATACCCATCAAAGCAGAAGGCAGGGCGTTATCGAGTGCAACGATGACAATAACGGACATAATTAGAATAATCACTAGCTGGCAATAATTGCATGTATGTTGTCCTTTTTGCCACTCACTGTCAACCTCGTTATTAGCATATAGTTTCATCTCAATTCACAGATGAGGAAAACACAATGAGTAATTCGAATGTTGCAATATTAGCTATGCTAGAAGCTAAACCTGAAAAGGCGCAAGAACTTGAAGATTTTTTAACAGGGGCACTTGCATTGGCAGAAAAAGAGCCTGATACATATACGTGGTTCGCATTAAAACTTGGGCCTTTGAGTTTCGGTATTTTTGACACATTTAAGGATGATGAAGGTCGTCAGCTACACTTAAATGGACCCATTGCGGCAGCATTAATGGCTAATGCAGAAGAGTTATTGTCAACAGCTCCAGATATTAAACAAATAGAGGTATTGGCAGCGAAAATTGAATAATTAGCCTACTTAATTCAGTGAAAGATCTCACATGGATTGACTGATATCGAAGCCTAAAACRTTGCCGCCACTATGAGTCTATGCCTATGAGTTGATTCAATAACTACCAGAGAAATACCCGTTTCAGTTTCATACTAAAGCATGAGGCGGTGCTTTCTGGTTATTTGTACAATGAGAGAATTAGAATTATTACCATAATAAAATTTTATGGGTGTTCTTATTATAAAATTTTAGTGGGTGTGTTCTTAATGTGTTGCGATATATGAAAATTCTAGTAGTTGATGATCACCTTCTTTTCATTGATGCTTTGATGCTTTTTTTGCAAAAGTTGCCTTTTAATGTCGAAATTATCAGTGCTACTAGTATTGCCGAAGCAGAAAAGGCTATTGAAAATTACGGTCCTGAAATTGATCTTGCATTAGTTGATTTAAACCTCCCAAAAAAAGGCGGAGTGTTGTTTGTTCGAGCATTAACCTCTAAAAATTTTTTGATTCCTACGATTATTGTTTCAGCAGAGGAAGACGAAAATAGAATCAGAAAAGGTCTTGCCGCAGGGGCGCAAGGCTTTATTCCAAAATCTTTAAGTGGTGATGCCATGATTGCCGCTATCTTGCAGGTATTGGATGGGAAGCCTTATTTCCCAAAACGTTTAATTGTGCCAGTTGTCACTAATCAAGATAGCAACTCTTTGTCGAAATCAATATTAGAAGAAAATAGAATAAAATTAGGTATTAGCAATCGGCAATATGCAACCTTACTGTTAATGGCTGAAGGATTGTCGAATAAAGAAGTCGCTGACCACCTTTTTTTAAGCGAACATACTGTTAAATCTCATACTAGTGTGTTATTTCAGTTGCTGGATACGACTAATCGTACTGAGTGCGTTTTACGTGCTCAGAAGCTTCAGCTTGTGGAGTAATTTCTTTGCTACCAACAAAATTAAGTGAGTGGCTGTTTAATTTAGAAAACAATTTCAAAATTAACTGAAAATACTCAATTTTTAAATAACAAGGATGAATAAGATAAAAYGGTTGTACTAAATGCTTAAAACAGATCAATTGTCAGACTCAAATACTTATCGATTAATTGAACGCGAAAACCTATCTCAGATTCACCAACAAATGCCCACCGTTTTGGCCAGCAAAACCATTGCCGCAATCGGAGTACTCTGGACCTTAAGCTACAGTATAAATATTACTATTTTAACTTGCTGGTTCGCGCTAATTTGCTCATGCAATGCTGCCCGTTATTTAATCGATTTATGCAAATACCACACTTTCAGTATCCGCCAGTTAAAAAGACTTTATGTTATTGGTTCTTTAACATCAGGTTTACTATGGGCAGCGGTCCTCCTTATTGCAAGCGACTTTGGAGATTTAGGCGCTATGACCGTTCTTTCAGTAGTAACCACTTTCAGCTTATCTATAACACTTATTAGTCACGCACATTACCCTCCTGCTTACTATGCTTATAGCATTCCATCCATATTGGGAATGAGCATTGCCTTCACTCAATACGATACGGGCTATAATCACATTGCGATTGTCATGACAATCGTATTATTTTTCATCCTTATTAGCTATTGCAGAAATATTCAAAAAAACTTAAATGCTTCAATTATTTTAAAAAAAAAAATAGCGCCCTCTTGCTGGAAGTAAAAAAAAAGGCCATTCTTGCCCAAAATGCTAACATCAACAAGTCACGTTTTTTAGCCGCCGTCAGTCACGATCTTAGGCAACCTTTCCATGCCCTTAGCTTATTTGTAGATTCCATTCAGGAGTCCTCTCTCAATCAGCAAACCAGAAAAATAATTGACAACATTAAACTATCCATCTCAGCCCAGGAACGCCTCTTTACTGAATTCCTTGACATATCAAAGTTAGATGCTGGGGCCGTTACCCCCCACATTACCTGTTTTTCAACAACAGAACTCTTTCATAAATTAAAATCTGAGTACCAGGCTATTACCAAGGAAAAAGGCTTAAGTTTTTCCATTTCAAACTTGGAGTTTTTCATTAAAAACGATCAGCTTATTTGTGAAAGAATCATTAGGAACATACTCCATAATGCCATCACTTATACTCAAGAAGGAAGCATATCAGTCGATATAACAGCAGATCAGGAAAAGGTCATAATCTCAATTATAGACACCGGAATTGGCATCAACGAGAATGAGATTGAAACCATATTTTCAGAATTTGAACWGCTACGCAATCCAAATCGAGATCTCAACGAAGGCTTAGGTCTTGGGCTAGCCATCGTTAAAAAACACTGCAACCTGTTAAACCTTGACATATCAGTATCATCAACCTACGGACAGGGTTCAATGTTCACAGTGGCCTTCCCGAGGTGTTCGGAAAAATCTCATCCAAAGAAAACACAACAATATCTATCCGAGGCTTTTGAAACAAAAAGAATAAAAGGCATAACGGCTCTTGTTATTGAACACAATACACTAGTATTGGAAGCGACAAAATCACAGTTAAAAACACTAGGCTGCCAGGTTATCTATGCCCATGATGCAGAAAAAGCAATTATTAAACTTCGTCAAAATAATATAATACCTGACATCATATTATGCGACTTTCGATCACCTGATAGCCAAAATGGGATTGCTGCCATTAGAAAAATAAATCACTTTCTCAAGCAAGCTCTTCCCTCAATCATTATCACAGGAGATACGTGCCAGGAAACAATTAATAAAATTTCAAAAACAGACTCATTATTACTTCACAAGCCCATTCAAAAAGCAAAGCTCATCATGGCTTTAAACTCATTACTAAAAATCTGACTCCCTCCTAATGAACGAGTTTTTAGCTTGTGCTTTATCAATGGCATCAAAGTTGAATCATACTAAAGAGGGAGGTAAATACGGGGGAGGGGTAGGTAGAATCACAGTTATTTGAAGTCTTGTGTAGAGGGAGTTAATCGAATGATTGGTATAAGTATCACTGAGTCTATTGGTAGTAGCGTAAAAGCTGAGTCTATTCGTAGTAGCGTAAAAGAAAAGGATGTCGTTACTTTACAAGTTGAGGCTGGGCAACACTATCGCCTTCTAAATGATTCTGTTGCTGTTGGGAATGTAGAGCAGCAGCCCTTGCTGGATAATGTTGTCGCTTTAAGGACGGGCAATGACCTTATTTTGCATTATGCCGATGGCACGACGGTTATTCTTAAGGATTACTTTAGTGAGTGCGTGGACAATGCCTGCTCTATCACATTGCCTGGCGATGAAGGGGATTTTGTTCCCACTGAGAATAGTCCTCTTGGTCCGGAGCTGGAGGACGGCAGTTCCATTATTTATGGGCATGGTGAAAAAAATGCCCTAATGGGGATAGTGCAGGACATTACAGTGCAGGATATTGATGCTGACTTTTCTGCAATGATGGGGGGGCAGTCTGATGATATTATTACCTATCTACCTTCATCAAACTCATCACTTTCATCACTTTCATCAAACTCATCAAACTCATCAAACTCATCAAACTCTTTTACGGAAACGGATACGTTGGTGGCGATGGGAATGCTTGCTCTAGGGGCAGTGGGTATTGGTGGTGGCTCGAGCAGTGGTGGTGGATCGACTAGTGATGGTGGCTCGAGTAGTGGTGGTACAGCGCCGGATGCCCCGACGTTGAGCATTACTACGCCTATCGAAGGCGACAACGTCGTCGATGCTGTTGAAGACGACGATGTGGTCATCAGCGGTACCACCACCAATGTCGAAGACGGCCAGATCGTCACCGTGTACTTTGATGACGGCGGCACGGCGATCAGGGTCACCACCACGGTCACTAATAATGCGTGGACAATTGCGGCCACCGATATCAGCAGCTTAGAGGCGGGTGAGATCACCATTACCGCCGA
>NVVP01000052.1 GCA_002402245.1 Gammaproteobacteria bacterium
ATATAGGTATAATTCAAATATTATCATATATATACGTAGTACTTTAATGGACTCAATAAGTGTTAGAATCCATTAGGTTTAAGTCATTCATATTTTAGAGTATATGAGAACCAATATGTGAGCATGGATCCGCTACAATAAAGTAAAATTAATATGTAGTTTGGGATTTATGAATATAAAAAAACATCGAATAATCACTGTGTTATTACTATTAGTATCACCGAGATTATATGCACAACAACAGATTACACTACCTGAATTAGAAGTGACGGCACAACGCAAAGCAGAGTTATTGCAAGATGTGCCTATTACGCTGACTACATTTGATGATGCCTCACTAAGCATTACAGGTGCTCAATCTTTAAAAGACCTCGATAATTTTACGCCTGGGCTAGAAGTCATTAGTATCAATAGCACTCACCCTAAATTTAAAATGAGAGGCATTGGTACGATTGATTTTGGTATTGGTACCGATCCTTCTGTCAGTATCTATCAAGACGATGTGTATTTGAACCGTAGTGGTGGCACCTTATTACAATTCACCGATATTAAGCGTGTTGAAGTTCTAAAAGGACCGCAGGGCACCTTATTTGGTCGTAATAGTGCAGCAGGTGTAATCCATATTGTTAGTCAAGAGCCAAAAAATGAACTAGAAGGTTCATTGCGAACACGGCTTGGTAATTATGATAAAAGATTGATTGAAGGCATGTTTAACAGCCCTCTTATTGATGACCGTTTATTTTTACGCGTTAATGCAATTTATAACGACCGTAATGGCGTGATTGATAGCGCCGGGGATGATGATGCATACTCTGATGAAGAGTATCAAGCTGCACGGATGAGTTTACGTTGGTTAGTTAATAATAAAACAGATATCCAATATACATTTGATATTAATCAGGTCAATCAGCAGGCAGCAGCATCTATTGGTCTTAATTCATCACTAAGTCCCGACCCTGATCGTTTATATGGTGCCGTGGCCAATGATGTGGTTAATGGCCATGATGATAGACTATTTAGGGGGCATAAACTAAAGCTACAGCACGACCTTTCATTCGCGACCATGACATGGATTTCAGCTTATCAACAATTTAGTAGTTCTTTGAAAGAAGATGAAGATGGCACGGATAAAATTTATGCTCACCTAGACTCTGAAAATGAGGAGGAAAACCAGTTTTTCTCACAAGAACTTCGCTTTAATGGTGAAAATGAACATTTTAACTGGCTAGCTGGTGTTTATTTCTCTTCTGAACATGCGAAACAAGAATTAAAGTTAACGACCTATACCAATTCACTTAATGCGATTGCTCAAGGTAGCTTGCCTAACTCACCTAGTGCTAACTTTCCTTTTCCTGATGATCAGTTATGGATGGAGAGCATGCAGAATAAATTGCGGTCACAAAGTATGTCAACATTTGCTGACTTAACCTGGTTTGCCACAGAAAAGTTAGACCTTACTTTCGGTCTTCGTTACACTCTAGATAAAAAAGAGTTTAGTTGGAAAAATAATTCAAATACATTCTCATCTGCAGTTCCTGACCAACTTTTCCAAATACCCTCTTATCCAGTAGCTTATAAAAACAGGTGGATAGATACAGATGAGAGTTGGAGTCATATAAGCCCACGAGTCGTGGCTGCCTATCAATTTAATGATGATGTGATGAGTTTTATCTCTTATACGGAAGGTTATAAAGCGGGGGGATTTAATGCTATGCAGATTTTATCAAGTTTTGATCCTGAAACTGTTGATAGCATTGAGTGGGGCGTTAAATCTACTTGGTTAGATAAACGCCTAAAGCTTAATATCTCACTATTTCACTATGATTATAATGATAAACAAGATATTAATTTTGAAGTACAAGGCGGTTTAGGTCGTTTTGTAACCCGAACAGGTGATGCCAAAGGTAAGGGGGCTGAAGTTGAATTGAGTTGGTTGATAAAAGATAACGTTCAATTGGGCTTAAACTATGGCTATTTATCTGCACAGTGGCAAGACCGAACGGTTAATTCAGTCAATTATAATACTGGATTAAGTCAGGATATCGACTTGTCTGGTCAAGCATTGCTAACACCAAAACATCACGCTGTAGTAAACCTAGACTATGACTACTCACTTCAATCACTAGGTAACCTTCTGATTCACTTAGATCATACCTACAATAGCCGACAACAATTTAATCAAACGTATGCAGATTATTATTTTGATTACGAGCATCGAGATAGTGCTTACCACTACACTAATATGAAAGTGACGTGGCAGCCACGAGGTGAAGCATGGCAACTGGCATTGTGGGCCGAAAATATGTTTGATAACCGTTATGCTTATTCCATTACTCCGATGACAGCATCAATATTAGGTACGCCTTATATTAATAGCCGTAAACCTCGTTTATTTGGCGTAGAAATGAAAGTAGACTTTTAAACTATGACCTCTCGCTTATTACTCTTATTGTCTTTGTTTTTTGTCACGACGACGACATCGGCAATGATTGATATTCCCGATGAATTTGAACGAATAAATATTGGTGATAAGTTAAGTATCTATATGCCTGATAAAGAGGGAGAAGTTTCTCTTTCAATGGCGGAGATACTATTTAAATCTGATACATTATTTCAGGATAGCCAGACTCGATCATTAAGATTAGAAGGTTCTGATAATGGTTATTGGATAAAAGGAAAGATACCTTCAGGCTATGCTTTTTCTACTAATTTTATCATTCGCCTTGAAAGCTCTTATTTAGGAGATAATTCATTTTTTATAAAGGATAATGCTAGGAACCAATTTGGTGAAGGAATTATTCAAAATAAGAAACAACTAAGGGATGCTGTATTAGCCTATAACTTAATTGTCCCACCACAAGGTACAGAGTTTCTTATCTATGTTCATCCAGAAGGAGTGTCTCACAGTCCTACTCATATTAATGCCTATCTTTATCAGCCATCTCATTACGATAAAAGTAAATCATCAGAACTTGCATTCTTCTTTATATTATTTGGCTTTATTATTGCCATGCTCGGCTATAATTTAATCCTCTATTTATATGTGGGTTATAAGCCTTATATTTATTATTGTGGTTATTTAGCGTCTTTATTCGTACTTGATTATGTCGGTGTTGGCATGGGAAATACGGGGAATATTTTACTGTCTCAGTTTATAGCGCTGATACTTTATGGTGCGGCTCCTGGTCTTGCGATCATATTTTTACTTCAGTTTGGTCGAAGTATCCTAAACTTATCCGTCCTCTACCCTCGTTCAGATAGATTATTTAAATATTGCCAGTTCCTTTGGCTTCTCTGTATTCCTTTTACCTTCATCAGGCAGTGGGAAACGTTTAATCTAGTCTTAATTTATAGTGAGGTATTTAGCTTATTATTGATGGCGGTTATTGCTTATTTTAGTTATAGACATAAAAAGCAGCCTGCAGCACTTATATTTAGTATTTCTTTTTTATTTTTATTAGTGGGGGCGATTGTTCAACTGAGTATTAGTTTTATTCCTTATCAAGCTTGGGGAGAGACTATATCTAATTTGTTTCAATGGGCGGATCGTTATCTATTCCATCTTTTTACTATGATTGAGATGTTATTGCTGTCAGTGGCATTATCGACATTTATTCGTCAGTCAGAGCAAGACAAACAATTGGCTCAAAATGAAAAACTAGAGTTAATGCAGAATTCTTTAGTACTCAAAGAACAATATTCTAGTCAGTTAGAGGAAGAAGTAGGACTACGAACTAATGAACTCAGTCAGAAAAATAATGAATTAGAAAAGCTACAAATATTAAGAGATCGCTTCTTTAACTATATAACTCATGAATTTAGAACACCGTTAACACTGGCTATTGGGCCTTTATCTGAGGTGAGTAGTGGACAGTTTGGTATATTAAGTAAGCCATTAGAAAATGCAATTAACCTAGCTGAACGAAATGCTAGAAAGATGCTTAACTTAGTTAATTTAATGTTAGATTTAGCTAGGCAGAAAAATACACGCATATCTTTGTCGATTATAGAAATTGATGTGGTTAGCTCTCTTAACAGCTTGATTGTAGATTGCTCATATACACTAACAGAAAAAAATATCACCCTAACCACGCATAATAAAACTCATGCTCCTTATTCATTATGGTTCGATAATTACTACTTTGAATCTATATTTACTAATCTACTTGCCAATGCCTGTAAACATACTCCTAGTAACGGAAAAATAGATATTACCTATATGCTTGATGATGAGTTTGTTCATATTGATATTTTAAACTCTGGCAGTGTTATTCAGCCATTAGAACAACAGTCTATTTTTGATAATTTTTATAAAGAGCAAGGGGACAAGAGGAGTAATTCGACTAGCTCAGGTATTGGTTTAGCTCTAGTCAAAGAATTTATTGAACTACATTCCGGTGTTATTTCAGTTACTAGTAATGAGAAATTAGGTACCTTATTTAGTGTTAAATTGAAATTAGGCAAACAGCACCTTGAACTAGAAAGCTGGGTTGAGCATGAATTTGATTTTATTACAGAACATAAACCTGACACGACTTATAAAATAATAAAAGATAGCTCTTCGGGCAGCTTGTTAGCTGATTCTAGTCGCGAGCATGAAGAGCAAGATAAAAGTAAAATATTATTGGTTGATGACAATGAAGAACTACGTAGTTATCTAGCCAAAATATTAACCGAAGAAGGTTATAACGTAATCATGGCTGAAGATGGCGAACAAGGTTATTTAATGTGCCAGTCTCACCTTCCCGATATTTTAATTTCTGATGTAATCATGCCAAATGTGACTGGGCTTGAACTCATTAAACGAGTCCGTTTAAATAGTGATATTAGTCATATCCCTATTATTTTATTAACAGCAGAAAGTGATAAAAATAGTGAGATAGACGGTATTGAAAAGGGCGCTGATTATTATTTGACCAAACCTTTTGTGCCAAGAGAACTTCGTGTCCTTATTCAGCGAATTTATCAGCAAAGACAATTGTTAAAAGAGAAACTCCAGCTTGACCACTTGCAACAGCCAACGATTGATACTGCCGCTGAAAAAGAGAATATTAAATCAAAGGCATTAGTATTGATTCATGAGCATATTTCAGACCCTAGTTTTGGTGTTGAACAGCTGGCTGAATTGCTCCATATGAATCGAAGTACATTGCATAGACAATTAAAAGATGTGGGTGACATCTCTGCTAACAAACTAATTCTTAATACACGGCTAGGGCTAGCAAAAGAGCTACTACTGACTAATGAGCGTTTAGTTGAGGTGGCTTATGCCGTAGGCTTTAATAGTCAGTCTTATTTTTCCAAGAAATTTCATGATAAATACAAACAAACACCCAGCGAATGGAAAAAAGAAAGTGCCAATAATTAGCTGGTTTTACTGAAAATAGCTGATGTTTACGTTTACACTAGCTAAAAATACTTAACAAAGCTTAAGCCTACTTTGAAGTGAATTCTTATTATAAAGGCAGTGTTACTTCAACTTCTAAGCCGACTTCTTTACGATTATGAGCTGTGATGGCACCGCCATGTTTTTGTATTGCTCGCGAGGCTATAGCAAGGCCTAAACCTGAACTATCATTGCTTTTATTATTACAGCGAAAGAAAGGCGTGAAAATACGATTAAGGTATTGTTCTTCTACACCGGGGCCTTGATCTTTTATGCTAATGACTAATTGCCGTTCTAAATGACTAACATTGATTTGAATATGACCGTTATGAGGAGAAAACTTAATTGCATTACGAATGATATTTTCAATTGCACGGCGTAGTAATTCTTCGTAGGCTAATATTGTAATTTGAGGGCATAAATCAAAATCAATAATAATGTTTTTCTCATTGGCTTCATAGCAGGCATCATCTACTAGTTCTTCCATAAACTCAGCAAGATCCAATGATTGTTTTTGCTGACTATTTTCTGTGGTTTCTACTTGAGATAAAAGTAATAACTCACCAATTAAGTTACTAATACGCTGTATTTCTTGCTCAAGTCTCAGCATCGTTTCAACACTTTTTTCAGGCTGCTGTTGGGCTATGCCGATTGCCGCTTGCATTCGTGCAAGAGGTGATCGTAGTTCATGAGACACATCATGTAATAGCTGTTGCTTAGAGCTGATTAAAGTGGCGATATTACTCACCATATCATCAAAGTTGCTGCCTAGCTCAGCTAATTCATCTTTTCGACCTGACATCTCATCACTAATTCGAGTTTCTAATTTTCCTTCAGCCACGGCAGAGAAGGCATTACGAAGATTGCGGATAGGTTTCGTGAAATACCATGCAAGTAATCCACTAAAGATTAGGCTAGCGGTAAGACCTAATAAGGCTAAGGCAAATAAAGAAGGGGGGCCTATTGCTGAGAAAGCGCGGGGGCGAGGAGGTATTCTGTTGCCAGGCCTTGAATGGAGAGGCACCATAGTATGGTGTGCAATTTCTTCTGATTGTGGATGGCTGACGTAGGAAGGTGCTACACGTTGCGGCAATACGGCAAAGAGTAAAAAATGCTGCTTATCAGGTGTGGTTACACTACGAATAGTAGCTTGGTTACCCCTTATTTCATATCGTTTACGGACACGTTTTAATAATGCACTATCGATCGGTCTTTCAAGTAGGTCATGATTGGTATCATTTATAGCGTAGACCATTGGGCCTGGCGCGTGTTCAAGGTCTTGTAGAAACTGGCGTAAAGCTTCTATTCCTCTATGTTCAGCGACTTGGGCTGCAGGCGAGATAAATATCTCAGCATGATGATCTAAATGCTGATTATTATTTAATGATGAATTACGCAGCCAAACACTGCTACCGACCACGATGGCAATAATAATAAGTGCAGCCCAAAAGGCAAATAGGAACTTCCAGAATAAACGGCCCATTATTCGCCTTTTATCAATTGATAACCTTGGCCGCGAATAGTTTGAATATACGATTGGCCATCATCTTGCGTGCCTAATTTTTGGCGAATACTGCTCATATGCACATCAATACTTCTATCATAACGCGCGAGCTCTCGTCCAAGCGCTTGCTCTGATAATTTACTTTTACTGACTACTTGGCCGACATTAGTGGCTAGAGTTTCTAATAGGTTGAACTCAGTACTGGTTAAATTAAGCTCTTTACCAAACCAACGTGCACGACGGTTTTCACTGGAGAGTTGTAAAGGGCCCGTATCGACCGTACGGTTCTCTTTTTTTTCATTTGTCTCAGTAGAATTAGAGCGGCGTAAGATGGCACGAATACGTGCTACTAGTTCACGAGGCGTACAAGGTTTAGCCACATAATCATCGGCTCCTGATTCTAAACCAATAATGCGGTCTAAATCATCGCCTTTCGCAGTAAACATTAATACAGGAATATTATTTTGGTGACGGAGTTTTATCAGAACTTCAGTGCCCACCATATCCGGGAGCATCATATCGAGGATAACAAGGTCATAGTGCTTAGATGCGGCTGCTTCTAATCCTGACATACCATCATGGGCAGCATCAACCGAAAAACGTTCTTTAATTAAATAGTCTTGGAATAGTGATGCTAATTCAACATCATCATCAATAATGAGTATTTYTTCCACGGTTCRCCTCTGTTATTTGAACGACCATCATAAAGTGTTCCTGTTATTTGAACTAATAACAACAGCGTGTTTTACCCAATTTTACATTGAAATTAGGTGTTTAAGTTAAATTAACAGGTTTTTATTTTAGTAGTATATGATCAATAAAAAAGCCCTAAAGAACAACGTGTCCTTTAGGGCTTTTTAAATTTACATGACTCAACAAGACATCGCTGTTTAAACTGATTTAGAAAGTCAGGTTAAATGATGCTTTAACTTCACGACCTAATAATTCAGTCATATGGTTATCAGACACATCATCTAACTTTTCATTGCCGATATTTTTAAATGCAAGTTGAAGAGAGACATTGTCATTTACTGCTTTATTTAGCACCGCATCATAAAGTGTGTATGAATCTACTTTATTAAGACCGTCACTAGATTTTCCGGTATGGTTTGCTGAAATAGAAACTAGGAAATTATGATTAAACTCTTGAGATAGTTTTACTTTTGCCATCGTTTTAGGCCTAAATGATAGGTCTCCACCTTGGCCATTATCAGTATGCATTTTAGTTAAACTAGTATTTAAGAATAATGAGTCAGATAGATCAATGTTAAATTCAAGTTCTAGACCTGTAACTGTAGCATTGTCGATATTATCATATAAATATAGATCACCGCCTGTTAGAGGTGATGATGTACCTGTATTATTAGATACAATCATGTCTTTAATTTTTGTGTGATATGCAGCAACAGACCAATCTATATTACTAGCTTTACCTACTAAGGCAATTTCGGCATTTCTACTCGTTTCAGCATCTAAGTTAGAGTTACCTTGAAAAACGGTTGCACCTGGGTAACCATGAGAAAAAATATAGTTACTATCAGCTTCTTTAATATTAGGTGCTTTGTAGGCAGTGCCGTAACTAGCTTTAATAGATAGATTATTGGTTAAGGTATGAACATAACCGATAGATGCACTAGTACCATGACCAAATTGTGAATTATCATCAAGGCGAAGACCCAATGTAAGAGTATTGTCATTGAATGTGATTTTATCTTGGGCATAAATAGATTTTTGAGTAGTGCCTGGAGCTCTGTAATCCGGACTTGCAGAGGAGGTGTAATCTTTCAAGTAACTTGTTTTATGCTGCTCTAGACCAATGGTTATAAATTGGTTGTTGGTGATGGCATTTTGTACTTCTGCACTTAATACTTTATCTTCAATGTTATGGGTAAGGTTATGGGTTATAGCTTCAGCCGATGAATCCATTTTGTATGCTTTTAATACTAAACTCCAACCGTTTAATTTTGTGCTTAATCCTAGACTATATTTATTGCGGTCAATGTCATAGTAAGGAGAAAGTAGGTTACGGTTTTCTTTTGAATCTAGTAAACTAAAATCAATTTTAGTGTTAGGGCTGAAGTTATATGAAACCGCCATGTCAATAGTACGGTTTTTAACTTCTTCAAAGTTAATACTTGTTCCTGTTGCATACTCCTGCGACTCATGGCTAAAATTAAATGAACCGTAGAAGTCGTTGTAGCCAGCACCAGCACCAAATGAGATCCCTGTTGAATCGCCTTCACTTCTACTTGTGGCAAACCCTTTATTTAAGCTTAGACTAGAATAAGATTGTCCAGAACCTGATTTTGTGATGATATTAATTACGCCACCAATTGCCTCTGATCCATAAAGAACAGAACCTGCACCCTTGATAATTTCAATGCGCTCAATATTATTAATGTTGAAGTAGCTGCTTTGGTAATCTGAATGACCAATAAAACCATCAGTTGCATTAGTACGCTCACCATCCATTAGAATAAGGATATGTTGTGAATCCATACCACGTAGGCCAATATTTTTACGGCCGTAAGTTGAGCTAGAATTTGCAGTAAARCTAAAACCAGGTACYTGTTCTAAAATATCTTGTAAATTACTTGCCCCAGATTTYTCAATTTCTTCWGCTGTGATGACGTTAACTGTTGCAGCAATGCTATCCAAGGTTGAGTTCGATTTTGCCGTTACGATGATGTTATCAAGTTCAACGGTTTCTTCTKCTGCTGCRTAGGCRGTGTTGAAGCTGGCGATAGCACCAATAATCAGAGTGCTAAGTAGTTTTTGACGGTTATTCATTTGTGTAACGGCCTCTTTAAAAATGACTGAAATTTACTTTTATTTAAATCTTAAATGAGAATGATACGCAATGACCGGTAGAATATCAATACGGATGATAACGATTTTCTTTTGCATTGGTGTTTATGTAAGTTTATAATGCTACGCGAAATCAATAGTTTAAATTTATAGCTTGCTTCGTTATCGTTTGTATTAAGAATATTTAACACAACCTAAATGTTAAGGTAAGCTATAATTTTAGGACGATTTACTTAAGTAATCACATAAAATACGAGGATAGTGTTAGAGATGAATTTGGCATGGTTAGAGCAATTAATGTATCAACTTTCTGGTTGGTTTATGGCTCCTGTTTTAATAGCAATCTCTGTATTGTTTTTGTATTGTCTTTACGCTTTAGGCGGTTTTGCGGCACAGTGGTGGCTGCGAAGAGGAAACTTGATTCATTATCAAGCAACGGTCAATGGTTTAAATAGAGCTGCCCATCAACTATCTGGTTATCCCCTAATTATTCATTTTAAACAATATCCAGCAACTACAATGGAACAACTTGATGTAATTGCATTAAAACATTTGGAAATGTTGAGGATTACTGCCCGAATTGCCCCGATGCTAGGATTGATCGGAACGATGATCCCAATGGCTCCTGCTTTAAAGTCACTAAGTGACGGAAATGTGCAAGGTATTAGCGAAAGCCTAATTATTGCTTTTTCTGTGGTTATTTTTGGCATGGTGATCGCCTCAGTTAGTTTCTGGATAGCGACTGTTAAAAAGCGTTGGTTAGCAACAGAATTGGTTGATTTAGCTCATTTACGTAGTCTGTCAGAAGGCAATGAGTTAGTTGAGGAGTTAACGCGTGAAGTTGCTTAGTGAAGATGATGATTTAAACCCAGCAAGCTCAATGATTAATCTGGTCGATGTTTTCTTAGTATTAATTGCAGCGTTATTAATCAGTATTGCTCAGAACCCGTTAAATCCCTTTACAGCTGAAGATGTCACCGTCATTAAGAATGCCGGTAAAGAAGATATGGAAATCATTATTAAAAAAGGCGAAACCATCGAGAAGTTTGAATCAACAGGTGAAATCGGTGGTGGACAAGGTAGTAAAGCAGGTGTCGCTTATAAAATGGCTGATGGCACCATGGTTTACGTTCCTGAATAATTAACCCCCTATTTTAGAGATTAAAAAGTAATGTGCAAACTAGTTAAGTTAGTCGCCAGTTTATTGTTCTTGGTATTAAGCCAAAGTGCGATAGCCAGTGAATTCAATGTGTTATTTGTTAATGGTTCTCACAGTAATAAAGCCAAACTCAGTTTATTAAAAGAGTTAGCCAGTGAAGGCCCCATTACGATTGACCGTAAAGCACAAACTGAATTGAGTGATTTAAACAAGGCTGCAACTGTATTCGCACAGTATGATCTGGTTATTTTAGAATCTATTTCTCTACGTGAAAGCAAGAAGATTTATGCCCAATATGCACCTGTTGTGGCGCAAGCTGACAATCGATTTTTGGCGATAAACTGGCAAGATGAAGCGAGTTTAAATAAAGGTATAAGCGATGTTCAAGGTAAAACAGTATTAGATTATTACAGTAATGGCGGTAAAGAAAACCTAGCTCGCATGTTGGACTACCTTGCTTATCGTATTTTATCAAACAACGAGGAATACGATGTTGCCGAGCCGGTTATTTTTCCAGAAATCGGTATTTATCATCCAGACTATGACGGTATTATTTTCCCTAGTTTGGCTGAGTATTTAGTGTGGCGAAAGGATGATGATAAAAATAAGCCGATGGTCGGCATATTATTACAGCGTGCTTTAATTGAATCAGTTGAAACTCAGCTGGTGGATGCGACCATTAAACAGCTAGAGCAACAAGGTGTGATTGCCGTACCTTTTTTCTTTGAGTTAAGCGAGAAAACATCGGATTACAATGCCTTAATTCAGCAAGATAATCAGACCGTTGTTGATGTGATTATTAACTTCCGTGCAATCCATTGGGCAAGTAAGCGTAAACAAGAGTTTACTCATTTTGGTGTGCCGGTATTGCAAGCCTTAACCTATTACGATGGTAATCAACAGCATTGGGAAGGTAATAGCCAAGGTATTACACCAGGAATGACACCGTTTTTATTAGTGTTGCCAGAAGCGGCAGGCGTGACCGATCCTATGATTGTGGCAGCACTTAATGATGATACTGGCCGTACTGAAATAATTGATTATCAATTAGAGCATTTGGTTAATAAAGCGGTGAACTTGGTTAATCTTAAGCATAAAGAAAATGCTGACAAACGGATGACAGTGATGGTGTGGGGCTCTAAAGATATTGGCGCTTCATTCTTAAATATTCCTGAAAGCCTGCGGGTGATAAGTGATAAATTAAATACCGAAGGTTATGGTATTAATGTTGTAGACAGTGACTATTTTACTAGTCGAATTGACCGTATTTTAGAACCTTTTTATCGTGGCTATGAGCTCGATGAATTATTAGAAGATGATTTGGCTGAATTGATGCCTGTCAGTGAATACCTAGCTTGGTTCAATACCTTACCGGAAGAGGTACGCACACCTATTTCAGACTACTGGGGTGAGGCTAAAGATAACTTCATGGTGGTTGTTCGTGATGGCCAATCTCAGTTTGTATTACCGCGTATTCGCAATGGCAATATGTTGGTGATGCGCCAGCCGCCTCGCTCTGATGATAAAGATGAAGACAAGCGTATTTATCATAAAGGTACGGTGCCAATGAATCACTTTTACCTTGCTGCTTATTATTATGCTCGCGAGTATTGGCAAAGTGATGCCATCATCCATTTAGGCACACATGGTTCACAAGAATACTTATCGGGTAAAGAACGTGGATTGTCGATTTATGACCAAGGTAATTTAGCCGTATGGGATACGCCTATTTTATATCCATTTATTGTTGATGATGTAGGTGAGGCGATGCAGACTAAACGCCGTGGACGCGCCACGGTATTAGCTCATATGACACCTCCTTTTGCAGCGGCAGGCTTGCAAGGTGATATGGCTAATATTCATGAATTAATGCATCAATACACATCACTAGATACAGGCGGCGTAAAAGAGAAAACAGGCCAGCAAATTGTTAATGATTGTATTGCTAATAATATTTGTGCTGATTTCGGCTGGAAACAAGAACAGATTGATGCTGATTTTGTAGGTTTCTTAGAGGCCTTACATAGCTATTTAGTTGATTTATCTGCTCAAAACCAACCATTAGGTTTACATTCTTATGGTGAATTGCCAGAACAAGACTTATTGATTTCAACCTTAGTGCAAATGTTAGGTAGCGAGTTTGTTACCGCAGTGGCCGAGTTTGAAAATGAACATTTTGATGCTGATAATCACGCTCATCATCATGACTTTAATTCCTCTCATGCTGAAAAACCAAAACAACGTGAAGGGTTTGAAGATAGAATTGTTCAAGAATCAGGTGATAGTTTAGAAGATATTATCGGTTTTAAAACAGTTCGAGAATTCATTGTTAATGCTGAGCAGTTAGATGATGAACATCTGCATGAGTTAGATGATGATATTCAGACTTTTATTGAACAGGGTCGTGAAATGCATCAGCGTTACACTGACATCAGAGAAATGAAGCATCTGATTGATGGTCTAGCGGGTAAATACATCCCGGTTAAAAATGGTGGTGATCCTATTCGCCATCCTGATGCTGTGCCAACAGGCTTTAACTTATATGGTTTTGATCCTTCTCGCGTGCCGACTAAAGCAGCATTTGAACAAGGTAAAGAGCTAACTGAAGGGGTAATCGCTGATTATTATGCCAAACATGGTCATTACCCAGATAAATTAGCCTTTTCATTATGGTCGATGGAAACCATGCGTCATTATGGCGTACTAGAAAGCCAGGCATTGTATGCAATGGGAATACGTCCAACATGGAGTGATGATGGTCGAGTAATTGGCTCTGAAATTATTCCTGCTTCGGAATTAAAGCGTCCTCGTGTTGATGTGGTGTTATCAGCAACAGGGCTTTATCGTGATGCTTTTCCAAATGTGATGCAGTTCTTGGCTAAAGCAATTGAAAAAGTAGCAGCTTTAAAAGAAGAGTCTAATTTTGTGTGGCGTAATAGTCAGCGTATTAAAGCTGATTTAATTGCCGAAGGGATTGAAGCCAAAGAAGCTGAGTACTTATCTACCGTGCGTGTATTTTCTAATGCATCGGGTAATTATGGTACCGGTGTTGAAGATGCTATTTTTGCCAGTGATACATGGGAAACAGATGAAAAAATAGCCGATCTTTATTTGTCTAGAATGGGCAGTTTCTATGGTTCAGACAATAGCCGTTGGGGGCAGAAAGTAGAAAACGTCGATCTCTATGCCAAGCAATTATCAGGAACAGACATCGCCTTGTTCTCACGCTCATCAAATGTCTATGGCATGTTAAGTTCTGATGATCCATTCCAATATTTTGGTTCATTGGCAATGGCGGTGCGTAACCTTGATGGTGAAAGCCCGGATATGGTGATTAGTAATTTACGTGATGCTAAAAATCCAAAAGCAGAAGCCGCTTCTGAATTTTTGGCTAAAGAATTACGATCGCGTAACTTCCATAAACGTTGGGTTGAAGAAATGATGAAAGAAGGGTATAGCGGTGCTGTAAACCTATCTTCACACCTAAGCAACTTCTGGGGCTGGCAAGTAGTTGACCCTAATTTAGTACGTGATGACCAATGGCAAGAGTTTTATGAAGTCTATATTAATGACAAATTAGAGCTTGATATTAATGAATGGTTTGAACAAGCTAATCCTGAATCACAAGCCTATATGTTAGAACGCATGCTTGAAGCCAACCGTAAGGAATATTGGCAGGCTGATGAACAGACCTTGAAGCATATGATTGAACGTTATGTTGATCTGGTCGAAAAATATGATGTATTTGTTGATAATGAAAAGCTAAGAGAGTTTGTTAATGGTCAGGCAGCCGGTTTTGGTTTAACAGCCTTACCTGCTCCTAGCGCTGATTTGCCAGCAGCTGCAACAGAAAGTGCTGCGGCAACACAACAAGTTGAAGGTCAGCAACTTGAGAAAGTTGAACAAACAAAAACAGCAGAACAAGAGTGGGATTGGTATCTAACTGGCACCTTCATCTTCTTCCTATTGATGGTATTGATGGGATTCTGGCGTCAATTAGTCAGTCAGCCTAAATTATCATGATAATAAATTATTGATTAATTAAGTTTAACTGCAGCTTGAATGATAACGGGTATAATCCCTACGCCGCCAATAGTCATATTGGCGGCGTTTTTATTGGCCTAGCACTGAGATAATTAGTAAGACGTATTTATAGTTAATTGTCATATAGCTGAAATGAAATAGCGGCATAATACGGTGCTATTTTATCGCATCATATTTGAGTATCAATAATCGTTTTATAGGGCAACATTAATGGTCGCATCTTTGCTGTTTCAAACGGGTCAAACCATCGCCACGCGCTATGATATTAAAGGCTTTATCTCTGATAATGGTATGGGCGGAATTTATCAGGCACAAGATAAAGAGACAGATGAAGCTGTACTGATTAATACACTGTCATCATCAGATGACATCGCTAGAAATAATTTTCTGATTGAAGCAAATGCATCACGGCTGCTTTCTCATCCTCATATTGTGCCAGTATTGGATGTACACAGTGAAGGTGAACTGTGTTTCCTTAGTACAAAAAATCCGAAAGGGGACACCTTACGACATGTAATGGATAGTCGTAATAAACAAGACCGCCCATTTACCGAAAGTGAACTCAGCGGTATCTTTGCTTCTCTGATTTCTGCTTTGAATTACGCTCAAGAGCAAGGTGAAGTACTTCACCGAGATATTAAGCCTGAAAATATTTATTTAACTCGCTTAGGCGAATATCAATTAACAGGCTTTGGTATTGCTCGCGCTATGAACGCCCGTCAGCGCACAGTGTCAGGTGTGGCCTTAGGTACGGCTTATTATATCGCTCCTGAAATCCTTAAAGGCACAGAAAAAATTGATAGTCGTGCCGATCAATATTCTCTTGCAGTATTGGCCTATGAACTACTGACCGGTAGAGTGCCTACGGGCCGATTCAAACCACTAGATGAATTAAATACCGCTGTGTCTCGTTCATTCAGTGATGCTGTAAAAAAGTCATTATCGGTTAAACCGGAAGATAGGTTTCAATCACACAAACAGTTTTTGATGGCATTACAGGGGAAGTCGACATCTAAACTATCTCAATTTGCTACGTATTCTATTGTTATCGGCTTAGTTATCTTTGCGGGAAGTTATTTAACTAATCAGCAGCAAGCAGTGCCGCCTATTTTAGCTGATCAAGAACAGCTTGAGAAAGAGCTTCAAGTTAGCATGATAGAAGTGGCACAACTCACTGAGTTGAAACGCGTGGTTGATGAGTTGAATAGTAAAAGGGAACAGCTTAAATTATTACTTACAACAAGTAAGCCTTCGGAGTTGAACCAGATAGAACATTGGCTTACTAGTTCAAATAATTATGTAGTTTCAGAAGCGACATTAGCGCCACTCAATACTCGCAGAGATAAAGCTATGTTAACGCTTGAACAGCATCCTAATGATACTGAAGCCTTACAAATTGTTGAAGATCTTACTAGCCGCTATAAGATAGTATTAGTCGAGTTTACAGCTGCAAAAGAGTTATATGAAATAGAAAAACAACTAAGTACTGTCCAGCAGAAATGGACTGGTTATTCCTTAGGCAAACCAACTGAACTTAAACAAGCTGGAATTCAATTAATTGAAGTTAACAAACAGCTTGAATCTGGTCAGGTAACAAAATCATTAGCAGGCTATGAACAAGTCATTAACTTATATCACACGGCCAATAAACAAGCTGAAAACATAGCTTCATCTCGGAACAAGTCGCTAGCGGCACAACAAAAATGGTTAAATCGGGAAATTGATCAGGACTTATTAGCAACTAAATTACAGCAACAAGCAGGCACTCATCAAAGTCAGGCTGAAAACAATCAACAACAAGGCAAGTTAGATGCCGCAGTAACGCAGTGGCAAGCAAGCGAACAGACTTGGTTGGCCGCTTATCAATCTGTTGTTCAGCAAGCAGATGAAATTGCTGAGGTAAATGAAGAAAAATTAATCGAACAACAAAAACAGCAAGCTTTAGCTATAAAACAACTTGAAGAGCAATTATTGGCTGAGGAAGAGGCTAAAAAAGCACAGTTTATTGAAAATGACTTAGCTGAAAATCTAGCGGTAGTTGAATTAGAAGCTGAGTCCGTAGCTATTGATTTAAAACAGTGGGTAGGCGAACTTATTTCTATCCCAAGTGGTACGTTTACAATGGGCTGTGTGACCTCGACCAGCTGTGATGAAAGTGAATATCCCGTTCATAAGGTATCTATTAATACATTTAAAATGGGCCAAACAGAAGTTACACAAGCACAATATCAGCGTTGTGTCGATGATAATGCCTGTTCGAGTGTTTCTGAGCAGCTTAAAGCTATGGAAAATCATCCAGTAATGAATGTGAGTTGGCATGATGCCCAACAATATATTGAATGGCTCAATAATAAAACAGCTAAGGCCTTTCGCTTAGCAACAGAATCTGAATGGGAATATGCCGCACGCGGCGGCAGTACTAGTGCCTATAGTTGGGGCGATACAATAAGTAGCAATCAAGCAAACTGTTATAAAAAGCACTGTGGTGATAACTATCCCCAAACAGCGCCTGTTAAGTCATTTCCAGCTAATGGCTACGGTTTATATGACATGCATGGCAATGTGTGGGAATGGACTAAAGACTGTTGGCACGGTGATTATTCTAATGCGGCCAGTGGAGGTCAAGCTTGGTTAGCCGGTAACTGTGGCAAACGTGTTCGCCGAGGTGGTGCATGGAGTTCGGGTGCCGACTATTTACGCTCAGCTACACGCAGTTGGTATGCAAGCTCAACACGTAATAAGAGTAATGGATTTAGGCTTGTGTTGCCTTACTAGTATTAATTACTAATCGTTCCCTTTGACCAGATAAGTTCGAAATATTCTTGAGTGACAGTTTCAAGTTCATTTTCATGAAATATTTTGGGGCTATCAGTCCAAAATCCAATATTTCTATCGTTTGGAGATGAAAATAGAAATTTATTGTTTTCATTCAGGCCTATCTCTCTCATTGGAATGCCATTATCATCAATTTCTATAAGCCATTTCTCAACTTTTGGATATAACTTTTCGTGGTCTAAATTTCCACTAGGGATAAAGAATAATATGGCTTTAATAATGCGAATAGATAGGGCATTCATTTCTTCTTTATCCCAGTCTGTTGCTAGTGTTGTATATCCATAATTCATCTTAAATAACCATTTTATCCTGGTTTTCCATCCGATCTAGGACGAATAAATATCATTAAGTAATGATATAAAAATATAGCAAAAGCGATAATCCATAAGCCTTGTGTAGTGCCGATAATATGTAAATAAGCACTCGGTATAAATATGGGTAAGATGACCCGCATGAGCGTGCCTAAGAATAGTAAAGCAAACACCCATTTGAGTGCAGATGGAGGCTGATTAATATTTCGGCCAGTATGACCTAAAGAGATTCTTGCCATCATGCCTAAGGTCATCATACCTATGCCACCATAGGTAAAAGCATGTAATGGAATAGTATAGGAATACAGTCCGTAAAAGTTAATGGCTTTGAGTATAAAGCCAACAATAAACATGCTGTAGCC
>NVVP01000053.1 GCA_002402245.1 Gammaproteobacteria bacterium
GTGGTAAACGCTTACTTTAGTGGATGTATCACCCGAACCTAACAGAATAACCACTAAACTCAGCACAATTATATTACCTATAATTAACGTTAAAACAGTAGGTACTGTCGCTTGCTCTCCAAAGGCAGCAAAAATTAATGGAATTCCCATAAAACCAACATTAGGAAAGGAGGCTGAAAAAGCATAAAGTGAAGCTACTTGGGTTGAATGCTTAAACAGCCATTTTCCTGCCCCAAAAGAAATAGCTAAAATAGCTAGATTACTCAGCAAAATTGCCACAATAAAAGATGTATTTAGCAATTCTGATAAGGGTATTTTTGCTGTTTGGTAAAATAACAGTACCGGAAGAGCAATGTAATACACATAATCATTAAGTGCTTTGGCATTTTCGCTATTCAGCATCTCAGCTTTACCAAATAAATAACCTATAAATACCAAGCTAAATAATGGAAAAATAATAGTGAGTACACCTGTCATTTAAAACGACTCAATTTCTATGCTTTATGGAAAATTTATTCATGTTGAAGAACACCTCTGTATATATTTCTTAAAGTGTGGCCACTTAGCAAAAGTGACCACAGATAACTATTAAGCTGCTCTTCTACAAATAAAAGCCTACATACATACACCAAATATTGCTTGGCTTAGAGCGGACGAGCCACGGTTTGGCCTCTTAAATAATCTTCAAAGGTTTCAACGCTATTAACACCACCGCCCATACCACTAAGGTTGACCCCCCCATAAGGAAGGCCATAGGCAAAAACATTGTGAGCATTAATCCAACAATTACCCACCACCATCTTCTCGGCTACTCTTCTAGCTCGTTCTAGATCTAGAGTCCAGATACTATTGGCCAGACCATAATCAGAGCTATTAACCAAATTGATAGCTTCTTCTTCATCGCTAAATGACATCATGTATGCTGATGGCCCAAAAATTTCCTCCTTAAAGCAAATATTATCAGCACTTCCTTGCAGTAAAGATGGAGTAACATAAAAGCCTTTTTCTGAACCTTCAGGTTCGACTATATGGCCCTCAACAAGCGCCGTTGCATTTTGTGCTAACCCTTTTTTCTGATAATCCAAGATCCGTTGACGCTGAACTTCACTGACAACGGGCCCCATCTTAGTATTGGCATCACTACTATTGCCGATAACAGTATTATTTAGGATTAGGCTGACCTCCTGAGAAAATTCATCGTAAATATTCTGATGAACTAACCAACGTGATGCCGTGCAGCAAACTTGCCCAGTATTAGAGGTGATAATCTCTGCCAGGCTTGCCGCAGCAGATTTTACATCAACATCATCAAAAATAATGGCAGCCCCTTTTCCTCCTAATTCTAATTTAACTGGAATCAAGTTTCGGGCACAGGTAGAAGCTATTTTACGACCTACCTCAGGTGAACCGGTAAATGCCATCCTACGAACCAATGGATGTTCCGCGATAGGCATTCCTACCTCAGCACCAGGACCGGTGATCACGTTGACTACGCCATCAGGAATACCTGCTTCTTTGGCCAACTTACAAAAATATAATGTACTTAATGATGTTAACTCAGCAGGTTTTACTACAATCGTATTGCCTGCAGCCAAAGCAGCTGATGCCCCCCATGCCAATAACAAAAATGGGAAATTCCATGGGAAGATAAAACCACACACACCATAAGGACTGCGTACATAATGTGCCTCAATATTTTCAGCGACTAATGGTGTACTGTATTTATCGTAATCAAGCATAACTTTTGCAAAAAATCGAAATGCTTGGCCTGAAAAGGGTATTTCACCCTCAATAACAGCGGCAACAGGTTTCCCTACATCAAGCGACTCAAGCTTGCCAAGTACAGCAGCATTGTCATCAATTAAATCTGCGAGCCTGTTTAGTATCGCTGACCTTTCCACTACAGGCATAGTAGCCCAACCCGATGTTTCAAACGCTTTATGTGCAGCTTCGCATGCTTGATCTACCTGCTTCGAACCACCTGCATATATTTGGCCGATCTTCTCTGCATTTGATGGATTGATAACATCAATTGTATTCGCACCCTCTGGTGATACCCACTTCCCATTAATAAACATAGGTATTGTTTCTTGATCAAGAAATTGTGCGACATCGTCTCCATACACATCATCTACATTTCTATTCATAACTTATTTCCTCAGTTTCGGGATGAAAATACTGAAGGAGCAAAGAATATGCCAATGAAATAGTAAGAAAAAATACAACGTTTCATTAATCCCTATAATTAAAATAAGCTATTGAATTAACTGTTCTTAATTACATTTTATTTATTGTTCTCGCTCTTAAAACAGATGTTCAATAGGCTCAAAGAATAAAGTTTAAGCCTTAACTGTGTACCTTTTCAGTTACACCTGTTGCAGTCCTGTGCTACAGAAATATAAAATAGAATCCCCCTTAATAAGCGAATTACTATCAGTCAATAATTCCCTCCCAAAAGTGAATACTGGCCAGTCCCGACATTTACTTTCAATATATGTAAAGCCCTAATAAATGGCTATTTCACCGTAACTATCTTAGTTAAATAAAGCTATAAATGAAGCTCACATCAGACTGGAAAAGATAAATATCATATCGTTCTCAACCCAAAATAGCATTTAGTGAACACTGTCTAAATGTTGCAACAACTGCTCATAAACAACTGTCGCAACGATACAGTTTTGGCTGAAATTTCATACATCATCCTCCCCCAAAAAAGGGGCAGTGATAGCTTACAACATCATATCCAGATCGCTCCATTACCCATAAATATCAATGCCTTACCCGATAACCTATAGTGAGTAACACCTTGATATTGATCATTACACTCATACTTTATTTTATGTCTGGCAGAAATATTGCTCTATTCCATGTTGCGTTTATATCGAGTTAGTGGCTCGTAAACTCATCGTGTATTTCTTATATATATGGAGATTTCTTAAATGAAACATAAATTAAAATTAGGTGTTGCAGCCTTACTATTGAGCACAAGTGCTGTTCATGCTGAAACTGAAACCGAATTATTCGGTGTGAAAGTAAAAGCAGGCGGCTATCTGGCACAACATTGGCAATCTAGCATCGAGGTCGATGGTTCTAATTTAAGAAGCGCTGCTGATGCTAATCAGGATTCTGGTTTTCAGCGTTTGCGTGTTGGTTTATGGTTTACAGCACAAATTTCAGATAATGTCAGTGCCTATCTGGAACTGGCAGATGAGCCTAATGATTTTGGCGAATCCTCATTTGGGATTAATCAAGATCTAGCTTGGTTAGACTTTAAACTAGCCGATGGAGTTAATCTTCGGGTTGGTAATGTTGTTGAGACAACGATGAACTTTATTCGGTATTCAGATGGCGCTGCCGTACAAGGCAATCCAATGATTGGTAACGGTGTAAATGATATGATCACCGCAACTCATGGGCTCTGGTTACTTGGCGGACAAGAGACAAGCATAGGTAAATGGGATTGGAACCTGACTTTGACCAAACCGTCTTTTGCTGATGACTTTAGTGATGAAAGTGGTTATAACTATGGTGCACGCACATCGATTACCACCGCAGGTGGTTTTGGCTTTGGTGCCGGCGTATTCCTCTTTGATGGTGATGTAGTTAGCTGTGCAACATCAACCACCTGTGTACTAGGTAGTGGCGGTAGTTACCGTTCATTAATGCCTGTTGGTGATGGTGACCATTATGTTATTGGACAACAAGCTCAAAATACTCGAAATGGAACCGCGGGTGTAATACCTGGTATTGATGGTCATGTTTGGCAAGTTGATGCCATGTGGTCTGGCGAGTCTATTGATGTGCCGTTAACCCTTCATGCTTTCTATGGCCAAGGTGAAGATAATTACAGCTTTGCCGGTGGATCATTTGCTCAAAACAGTGCCAATTTTTTCAGCGAAGTGGATGCAAAACAAAGTTTTTGGGGCCTATTAGCTCGATATAACTTTAATGAAAAATTCTATATGGCAACTCGCTACGGTGTATCCAATAATGATACTTCTGGCGTAGGCGGTGAAGATCAAGTTGATCGTTTACAAATCAGTGGTGGTTACTGGATAAATGATTCAACACTAATCAAAGCAGAATACGTTAAACAAAATGAAGATGCACAATCAGGCGGCGGCTCGTGTGATACGTCAGGAACAGGTAGTTGTGATTGGGATGGCTTAGTAGTAGAAGCATCATTATCATTCTAAACTAGCATGATCACCCCCTCCTTCATATCTAACAGCTTCTTATGAAGGAGGGTCAGTGGTCTATAAACTGCGTAACTCCACAAAAAATCATTCTCCCCCCTTACGAAGATTGTAGTGGTTCATTAAATCCGGACACCAACTTAGGTGGTAAAATCCACCGCAACGAGGTGTTTAATGACAACAAAACGAAGAGAATTCAGTCC
This sequence comes from Gammaproteobacteria bacterium, assembly GCA_002402245.1. Lineage (GTDB taxonomy): Bacteria > Pseudomonadota > Gammaproteobacteria > Nitrosococcales > Methylophagaceae. The sequence goes on from NVVP01000053.1 coordinate 4,400, forward strand.
CGAGTTTAAACGTGAAGCAGCCCAATTGGTGCTTGAGCAATCCTACAGTATTTCACAAGCCAGTGAATCATTAGGCGTTGGTCCAACGGCATTAAGACGTTGGGTTAAGCAGTTAATGCAAGAACGACAAGGGGTAACACCTAAATCAAAAGCATTAACGAAAGAACAGCAGCAGATCCAAGCACTTGAAAAACGCGTTAAACGACTGGAGCTGGAGAAGAAAATATTGAAAAAGGCTACCACTCTCTTAATGTCGGACGAGATGCTACGCTAGCACTTATTTCTGGTTTAAGAGAGCTTGCATCAGTCAAAATGGTGTGTATCTTATTTAATATCAATCGGTCGTGTTATTACGCTCACTGCCAAAAAGAAAAAACTATTGATACTGACCGTCTCCAATTACGGGCGAAGGTGAGTGAATATCACCGATTGAGCCGTGGTGCAGCGGGTAGCCGTTCCATTGTGGCCATGATGGCGCTACAAGGCATCAAAATAGGTCGCTTTAAAGTAAGAAGATTAATGCTAGAAGCTCAGATCATGAGTAAGCAGCCAGGTAAGCATAAATATAAAGTCGCTTTAGATGAACGTTTAGATATCGGCAATAAGCTTGACCGGAATTTTACAACTCAACAAGCCAATCGTGTTTGGTGTGGGGATATTACTTATATCTGGGCAGGTAGTCGTTGGATTTATTTGGCTGTAATTCTTGATCTTTACACACGGCGAATTGTGGGATGGTCATTATCTGATAAGCCCAATGCAAGGCTTGTGATTAATGCTCTTGAACATGCTTATCAACAGCGTGGCAAGCCTGARGGGCTATTATTYCATTCAGATCAGGGTAGTCAATATACYAGTCTACGRTTTAGACAACAACTTTGGCGTTATCARATTMASYAAAGTATGAGYCGRCGWGGTAAYTGCTGGGATAACGCACYAATGGAACGTRTTTTTAGAAGTTTGAAAACAGAATSGGTGCCMSCMWYRGGATATATGAGTTTAAAACAGGCAAAATTAGATATTGGGTGTTATTTGATGGGCTATTATAATTACCAAAGACCCCATACTTTTAATCATGGTTTACCTCCAGCAATTGCTGAAGAAAAAACCTTTTCTAGTGTCCGGAATTAGTGGACCACTACACCTGTCTCATTTAAGAGTTCATAAATTCCAAATGAATAAGCAGCAGGTCTTGCTGGCCTATTCATGGCTAGAAGATAAAATTGAAATATATTTACTTTATATGGGATCGCATGAAAACTTTTATCAAAAGATGAAAGGCCAACGAAAAGCAGATTTTAAGTTTATTAGCTCCTAACTCTTAGATATGAGATAACGAATTATATTAACCCTCTACTTATAAGACGGACGAGCCTTGCAAAAAGGTTAGTTATTTACCTGTCTTTACCTGAACTCGCGTGGATTAACTTTGAAGCTGACCTACTGGCCAACTTCAACATTAATTAGCTTATTCGTATTTAGAAAAAGCCACATCCAATTGAGGTAGAAATTCACCATAAGCTTTCCAGCGATCAACCGAGCGAGTGTAAATCGGTTGGCGAACTTGCCAACGACTTGGGGTTTGCACCGCACGTTCACTTTTATGGAAGCTTAAACAGCTTGGATCCCACGCCGCACCTAAGAATGAAATCAACTTTTTAGCCTGACCCTCAACATTATCAACCGTTTCCTCATAAGGCATATCGAGAATCTGCAAAGGCAGCGCTTCTTTCCAATGCGCCATCAGACGTTGGTATTGATGATGATAAAAAGCTAAATCATCAAAGTCAGTTGACCATTGTTGGTCGGGGTTAAAGTTTTCCATCCAAATAGATAAGCCATTATCACGAATGGCACGATAACAATGAACCACCTTGGCATTAGGGAATAGCAAGGCAGCAAAGGCAAGCTGGTGGTAGTTTAACGGTGACTTATCACTAATACGTAAACGACCTTTGGCCACGCCCTCGCGTAATGACTCAAGGTATTTACCCGCCACCCCGCGGCTATAAGCTTCATTATCATCTGATGACGCTACTAATGAAGCCGCCTGCCATAAGGTAGACTCATCATCGCCTTTTTCAGCTAAGGTCAGTGCGGCTAAGCGACCTAAATCAGGTAACTCACCGGCACCATGCAATTGAGGGTGAGATGATAATATTTGCTCAGTCAACGTGGTGCCTGAACGAGGTAGACCGACAATAAATACCGGCTGATCAGTGCCTAAGCCTAAGCGTTTATGCTGTGCAAAAAATTCAGGGGTATAAGTGGCAATCATATGATCAATACGTTGAACCAATTGCTCACGATCAAGCTTGCCGGCCACACCTTGGCGAGCAGTACTAGCCAGCAAACCAGACTCGGCGGCGGCTTGATAGTGTTTACGTTTATTATGAAACTTAGTCAGGCCATAACCAATTAACGCCTTGGCTTCATCTTTAACCTTATCATCACGCAAGGTCAGCTCGGCATACTCTAACCAATTGTCGCCAAACTTATTATTGATTACTTCAGGCAAGTCTTCTGGCTGCTGCTTAGCAGGCAATAAAGACAAGTATTGTCCCAACGCCATAGAATGATCTGGACGACGTTTTAATACATTGATATAAGCTGACAAGGCTCCTTCCGCTTCACCCATATCTTCTAAAGTACGCCCTAAGCCCAACCAACCTTCAATATGATCAGGATCCATACCCAATGATTGACGGAATAAGGATTCAGCACGCTTCACCTTGCCTCGTTGAGACATTTGATTAGCCAGACGACTGCGAGCAGACACTAAACTAGGATCTTCTTTAACCGCACGTTCAAAACACTCCAAGGCATCTTCAAACTGACTCGCTTGAATCAATAAGGTACCCAAATTAAGATAAGTATCAGCACGAGTATCATCAATCAATAAGGCATTTTTCAAGGCGGTAAAGGCAAGATCTTGTTTGCCCATTTGTTTACAAGCTGTGCCTAGATTATGCCAACCATCAGCAAACTTAACATCAATGGTAATCGACTCATTAAAACACTCTGCCGCATTATCCATCTCACCTAGCATGGCATAAATACGCCCTAAATCAGACCAAGCATAAGGATCATCAGGGGTTAATGTGCAGGCTTGCTTGCCTGAATTAATTGCCGAGCCTTTAGTGCCTGATGCCGCATAAAGCAAACCTAAATGACGATGAGCTTGAGCATCATCAGGATCATTCTTAATCTGATCATGACACAGCTTAAACGCAAGCTTGGCATCGTTAGCATCTAATGCAGCATTAACTTCAGTAGTGAGTGGGGTAGATTCTTTCATCGTGCTCGGTAGGGTGTTAGACATAATAAGTTGCAATAGCTAGGTTAAATTTAAGGTAAAAAAACAGTTCTATACTTATATAGACGAGTGAGAATGAAAAAAGGTTATATTTTTTGTGTTTTATTTTAAAAAGAATGTTTAAAAGCACAAAACTCCCATCATAAAGAAGGGAGTTTTGTGGTCTTTGTTTAGTTTTAACTGGAAATTATTATGAGCTTAATCAAAGTTATATTTCACTTGCAATAAGGCGGCACGAGGAGAACCATAATAGTTACCAGATGGTAATGAAGTTGCTGTTTCAATATAGGTCTCATCAGTTACATTACGAACTAATAGTGACATATCCCAGTTGGCTAGGCCGTGGTAAGAAAGGTGGATATCTACGCGTTCATAACCATCAAGGTATGCTTGGGTATGACTTTGAATAAACTGGCGTTCAGCTACATTTATATATTGCGCTCCAATTCCTAGCCCCTTAAATTTTCCTGTCTGCCATTGATAGTTGGCGTAAAGACTAAATTGTTGATCAACGGAACCATCAATTGATAGGCCTTCATTAAGATCATCATTATTTATAAACGCATTATCCATCCAAGAGGCAGCAGCAGCGATAGTTAATCCTGGATAGGGAGATCCGGTGAGCTCTAACTCAATACCATCAGTACGGTGTAAGCCCGCAGAAATAGAAAAATTTGAATTTGTAGGGTCGGTTATAGGTCTGTTATCTAGTTCTTGTCGGTATACCGCTACTGTCGCGCCAAGCTTATTATTAAACCAATCAGTTTTAAGCCCAAGTTCGTAGCCCTCGCCAGTGATTGGGTCGAGAATGCCATTTTTCCCAGAAGAACTTGTAGGTTGAAAAGATTCTGAATAGATTGCATAGGCCGATATATTATCGTTGAATGCATGGGTCAGCCCGAATCGGGAGGTGAAGGCTTCATCACTACGAGGGCCATCTTTTAAAGGGGTGCCTGAATTTATCCCGACTAATCGATCATTTGTTTTGTCGTAACGGCCACCGATAAGCAGTTTTGTTTTTWCGTGTAGAGTTAATACTGTTTGAATATAAAATCCACTATTTTTAGTATGTTGGTTCCGCTTTACGTCTGTTGGAATATCCTCTATTGAACGGAAGCCATAATTAGAAAAATTACCGCTAAAGGCTTTAGGTAATCCTAAATTAGTATAGGCATAGCCCCAATCACGAGTACTGTGTTGGTGATTTTTTTCCACGCCGACCAATAGTTTGTGCTCTTGACCAAAAGCATTAAATTCCCCATCTAACCGTAACTCTCCTGCCCAAAAATTACGTTGCCAAAGATCTTTTATTCCTCCTGAGCCTAGGTAGCCGTAATAAACAGATGCACCGTTACCTTCGATGATATCTCTGGTTGATTTATTGCCCTGTAATAGCATGCTAGCTAACCAACGGTCTGACAACTCATGGTCGACTCGAAGCATAAGTTCGATGGTTTCTGTTTTAGATTTATCGCCTGTACCACCGTACAATGTGGTTCTAGATGAGAGGTTGTCATATGCTTTTATCTCATCGCCATCTAATTCTAAGGGGATTCCTGGATTGGCATCAAAACTATCTTTTTGATAAATAAACTGTGCTAAAACACGCGTTTTATCGCTAATAATGGCTTCCAAACTAGGTGCAATCATAACTCTTTCATTTTCAATATCATCAACAAAAGAATCTGCATCTTCATAAGCGAAAGTCACACGACCACGTAGATTCTTAGCTTCGTTTAGTGAGCCGGTTACATCCATTTCAGTACGATAGGTATTATAAGAACCTAAGCTGCCACTTAAACTGGCTGCAAATTCTTCCTGTGGTTTTTTTCTAACCATATTAATAAACCCACCTAAGGAGCCTTGACCATAAAAACCCGCTGGTCCCTTAACCACTTCTATTCGTTCATAAGCAGCCATATCAATGTTAGAGTTACCGACTTTAAAGCCATCACTTCGAACACTTATTGCTTGACTACGAAGCACAAATTTTTGATCGTACTGACCTTGCCCTGCAAATAGGCCTGGACCACTTTGGATTCCATCTCCATCCGCACTATTACTGACACCAGCTGTTAATTCAATAGCGGTTGAAATATCTTTTACTTGTCTAGCATTTAATGAATCACGAGTGATCACTGAAATAGCTTGAGGCGTTTCTTTTAATGACTGTGCTGATTTTGTCGCCGTTGTTTGATATTCCGCTTTAAAACCCTCAAGCTCGGTAGGTGCATCACCAAAGCGACCTTCGTTAGCAATGGAAATACCTTCAATTTTCACTGGTTCAAGCATCATCACGTCATCAGCCGCTTGTTGCAAAGTGTAATTATTATTACCTTGAGAAACAGCTTTTACACCGGTGCCTGATAATAGTGTGCTGAAACCTTGGGCAATGCTGTAACGACCTTGCAAGCCTGCTGATATCACATCATTAAATTGGCTAGCATCAAACGATAAAGCGATGCCTGAATCAGCAGAAAACTGGCTAATAACCTTGCTCAGTGAGCCAGCTGGAACGGCATAGTGTTGCGTGTTTGATTCAATCGCATTTTCAGCGGCTAGGCTTGATTGCCACGGTATTGATGAGGCTGTAGCCAAAAGCATGGCGGACCATAAGGGATTGAGTGAGAACATAGAGGGCTTAGCTTTTTTAATTTTTTTGTCGGTGTGTAACATGAAGCTTCCTTAGTAGATTTATCTGATGTCTACTAGGGAGCCGAAGGGGGCGGTTAAAAAGTGCAAAAGAAATTAAATTATTTTTAAATAGGTGTTTTTAATACGCTTAGAAGGCTTATTTTTTAACCATTTTCACCCAATAACGAGAGCGTTTAATCTGCCGAACAGGGAAGGATTGTTCAATCACATCTAAGCTACGACTAATATCATCAAGAGGGAACGCACCTGATACTTTTAAATGACTAATATCATCGTCAAAAGCTAAATAACCACGTTGATAACGGCCTAATTCATCTAATAATTGGCCGAGGGGCATATCTAACACAATCAAGCTGCCTTGCAACCATGTGCCAGCAGATGAATCAGCCGTAGTGACTGCACCCAATGTGCTGGTGGAGAAGTGTAATGATTGGCCTGCTTGAATTTCTACTGATGGTGAAGCCTCAGGCATAATCCGCACTGCTTTTTCTAATACCGTTACCTGAGTATGGTGCTGATCTGAACGCACAATAAAGCGTGTTCCCAAGGCGCGAACTGTACCATGAGGTGTTTTAACGCTAAAGGGCCGTGATTGCAGTGAACCAGTGTCTTTAGCCGTGTTAATTAATACTTCACCATGATGCAGAATCACTAAGCGTTGCTCATGGCTAAACTCAACATCAACCGCACTATCGGTGTTTAATACCATCAAGCTACCATCGGCTAAGCTAACGCGTTGCTGTTCGCCGATGCCAGTATGATAAGCCACTTGCCAATCTTGCCAAGGTTGATGACGGTAAGAAAGCCATGCCACTGGTGCCACCACAGCCATAATGCCTAAATTACGTAATAGCTCACGGCGAGAAGGATTGTTGTTTTGTAATACTGGGCTGGCAATAGAGCTGGGTACTTGATCAAATGTGCTCTGCACGCTTTCAACCTGTTGCCACGCTAGTTGGTGATAAGGTGAAGCTTGTAACCACTCCGACCATTGTTGCTTTTCAGCTTGGCTGATTGAGTCTGATTTAAAGCGGGCATACCACTGTGATGCTGCTTTAATCGCCTGACGAATTTGTTGATCGGACGAATTACTTTGAATTTTAGTTTTACTCATAAGTCATTTTTCAAGCGATATAAGCAACAATGCTCCATTGCAGTAGCCATGTAATTATTAACTGTACGCAATGAGATACCAAGCTGGTCGGCAATCTCGGCATAGGTCAAACCTTCACATTGAGATAAAATAAAGGTGTGTTTTACTTTTGCCCCCAAACCAGAAAACAGGGCATCAATTTCCATTAATGATTCTAATATCAGTAGGCGTGCTTCTTCCGATGGCCATTGGTTTTCAGGCAATGCGGCTAAGGCTTGTTGATACTGCCTTTCTAAAGTACGCCGACGGAATAAATCAACCGTTAAACCACGTGCAATAGTGAGTAAATAATGGCGAGGTTCACGTAATGAACCTTCTTTTAGCGGCGAACGAATAATACGTACAAAGGTATCTTGAGCTAAATCTTCGGCATCATGCAATGAGCCTAATTTATGCTGCAGCCAGCCTTGCAACCAACCATGATGGCGGTTATAAAGCTTATCAAGCTGTTGATTAGCAGTAGGGGCTTGCATCAAAGCAAGTTCATCGGCGGGCATAATGGTGAGTAATATCAATTAATTAGTTAATACGAATGATTGTTATTCTATCGCATAAAATATCACAGAGGGTAACTTTATTATCTGAAAAAGTACTTAGTTAGAGTTTGGCTTATATTATTAATATCTTAATACGTATCCTTATTTATATGGCTACTGACTGATAAATATTATAAATAATAAGGGTATTGCGTCCGCTATTAAATATCACTTAATGTAATGTATTATTTGCATTATCAGGTTACTTGAATATAATACTTTACATTATGGTTCAAAAAATACTTCTTAAATCACTTGAAAAAGAACTTGCCCAAATGGGGGAGCGTATTCGTATGGCAAGATTACGTCGAGACTTATCAATGGTACTTGTGTGTGAGCGAGCAGGAGTCAGCCGGCCCACGCTAACACTCGTTGAAAAAGGTAGCCCAAGAGTCAGTATGGCCGCTTATGCTTCTGTCTTAAAAGCCATTGGTATTTCTCAAGACTTGGGATTGATTGCCAAGGACGATACGCTTGGACGTAAACTACAAGATGCAAAGTTAAGCAAAACTACCAGAGTTAGAGCATCTAAGAGAACATCATGAATGCTATAAATTCAATTTTAGTGTATTTGGATGCCGATTTTCTGGATGAAGAGCAATGTATTGGTTTATTGAATTACGATCGTGGACACTACTCCTTTGAATATACTCAAGATTGGTTATCTCATCAGTATGCATTTAAAATAGATCCTGAGCTTGAATTATGGAAAGGGTTTCAGCATCCCTCAAAATCAACGTTTGGAATTTTTCTTGATCTATCACCTGATAGGTGGGGCCGAGCTTTGATGGATAAGCGGCAGTTAATTGAGTGTATTGATAGCAAGCAGGTTTATAGGCAGTTATATGATTGGGATTATCTTTTAGGTGTCTCTGACCAAACACGTATGGGGGCGATCAGGTTAAAAAATGATCAGGGCGAATACATCGATAACCGAGAAAATGCTACGCCACCGGTTACATCATTATCAGAACTTGAGTATGTTGCCAGTCAATTAGAAAGAGCCGATTCTGATGAATTACCAGAGTTACGGCAATGGCTATCACAACTTATGGCGCCAGGATCTTCTTTGGGTGGAGCCAGGCCAAAAGCCAATTTCCAAGAGACGGATGGTTCATTATGGATTGCTAAATTTCCAAGCCATAATGATAAATATGATGTGGGATTGTGGGAATATATCGTACATATACTGGCTAGAAAATCAGGTATTGATGTCCCCGACTCAAGAATAAAGTGTTTTAGCCGTGAACATCATACATTTATCGTCAAACGATTTGATCGTGAGAATAAAAAAAGAAGTATGTTCTGCTCTGCAATGACGGCGCTTAAAAAGTCTGATGGTGAGCACGCAAGTTATCTAGAAATATTAGAATTTATTACCGATAATGCGAGCACAGGTATTAATCAACAACTAGAACAGCTTTGGCGACGGATGATTTTTAACGTCATGGTGTCTAATAGAGATGATCATTTAAGAAACCACGGCTTTATTTTTGATAAGGACGGTTGGAAATTATCACCAGCGTATGACATCAATGTTAACCTAGATAAACAAGACCACACATTAACATTTGATTATGTGCAAAACAGACCTTCTATTGAAGTGTTATTTTCTGTAATTGAACACTTTAGAATAAGTACTGCACGGGCAAAAGAAATTACCCAGGAAGTAGCTAATGTGATTAAAGGCTGGAAAGCGGTTGCTTTAGATGCTGGGGCTCGAAATGCTGAGATAAGCCGAATAGAATCAGCATTCTCTTATGCATTTACAGCGGTTAACGATAGCTAATAAAGTGTGTCGTACTAGTATTATTTTAATAATAACAACGACATATTAATAATGGTATCGACATTGAACAACTATAACCTCAGTGTCAGATAGCTTATAAACAAGTCGGTGTTCACGATCTATACGGCGAGACCAATACCCTGACCAATGATATTTTAACGGCTCAGGATCGCCTAAACCTTCAAAAGGCTGGCGCTTGCTATCTTTAAGCAAAGTMKYRATWYGTWYWWKTAWWTTCTGATCTGTTTTTTGCCAATAAAGGTAATCTTGCCATGCATTCTCAGCCCAAGAAAGCATCATTCTTCAATAAGATCATGCTGATGAACTTGGCCTGCTTCAACCTCATTAATAGCCTGACTAAGCCGTTGAGCATTTTTAGGGCTGGCCATTAAATAAGCGGTTTCTTCATAAGCATGGAAGTCATCTAAACTCATCACAATAGCTGGCTTACCATTTTGGCGGGTAATTAAAATAGGTTTATGGTCATCATTCACTTTATCTAAAGTAGAGGCCAAACCTGCACGGAAAGAGGAGTAACTTATTGTATCCATAGCTGAATAATCTCTTTAATAAAAATAAGTACGTATTATTGTACTTATTAATGTAACTAATTGAAAGAGGCTATTATTCATCGGTATAAAAAAGCCCCCAGCTTTAAAGAAAGGTGGGGGCTTTAATGTTATGAAGAATGTTGCTTAATTAAAATGGTATTTGATATTCAACAAGGCTGCTCGTGGAGAGCCATAATAGTTACCTTGATAAAGCTCTGATGATGCTGCTTCAATATACTTTTCATCAGTAACATTACGTACTTGTMGTGCTATATCAAAGTCAGGAATGCCGCGGTAAGATAAATTCAAATCAACACGCTCGTAACCTTCAAGGTAAGCTTGTGCACTATTGATCATGTATTGTCGTTCGCCAACACTGATAAACGTTGCACCGATGCCTAAGCCTTGCCAATTACCAGATTGGATCTCATAAGCAGCATACAAACTAAACTGTCTATCAACACTACCATTATTAGATAATCCTTGGTTTGGATCACCATCTTCGGTATATTCATTATTCATCCATGCTGCAGCAGCAGCGATGGTTAAGCCTGGGTAAGGTGTGCCACCAATTTCGAGCTCAATACCTTCTGTTCGATGCAAGCCCGCAGAAACCGAATAAGTTCCAGTTCTATCAGTAGGATCTGCTATAGGTCTGTTAGTTAAGTCCTGACGATAAACGGATAAGGTCGCACCTAAGCGATTATCAAACCAATCAGTTTTAAGTCCCAATTCATAAGCTTCACCCTTTTTAGGATCAAGAAGGCCATTTCGCCCGATGTTTGATACGGGATCAAACGATTCAGAATATAACGCGTAGGCAGAGATGTTATTGGTTAACTCCTGCGTTAAGCCAATGCGTTTAGTAAATGCTTTGCTATCAGTTGCACTATCACCACCAAAAGTTGATGTACTTTCCTGTTCAACCCAATCATAACGACCGCTGATTAACAGCTTTGTACGTTCATGCAAACTTAATACTGTTTGAGCATAAATGGCCTTACTTTTTGTTCCACTGGTGTTATACCATTCTGTTGGAGTTTCATCACGCGAGTAGAAGCGATAATCAGATAAACTGCCAGTGAATGTTTCAGGATCGCCAATATTTGCATAATGAAAACCACCCGTTCTCACTCGAGACATATCATCTATTGTTGCCCCAAAAAGTACGCGATGATCTAAATCGAAAGCAGTTACCTCACCTTCTATTCGCACATCACCCGCCCACCTATCGTGCATCCTGTCATCTTTGGCGTAGGTTTTATATAGGTAACCATAATAAACACTGGTGCCATTACCTTCGATAATATCTCTTTTAGTTTTGCTGCTTTGCAAATACACCGTGGCTAACCAGCGATCTGATAATTCATGATCTAGCTTTAAAGAAACATCAAACACCTCTGCAGTAGATTTATCTCCCGTTGAACCATAAAGATCAGTGCGTGATGAAAAGATATCGTATGCTTCTATTTTGTTGCCGACTAAATTTAATGGCATGCCAGGATTGGTATCAAAGCTATCTTTTTGATACAGAATTTGTAACAGCGCTCGGGTATTCTCACCTATTAATGCTTCAATGCTAGGTGCAAATACCACGCGACCACTTTCAATATCATCCGTGAAGGCACCCGAGTCTTCATAAGCCATATTCAATCGACCACGGATGTTTTTGTTTTCAGTTAGTGCTCCGGTGATATCAAAATCTGTTCGATAGATATCATAAGATCCTACTTGTCCAGAAAGACTGGCTGCAAACTCTGCTTGTGGCTTTTTACGCACCAAGTTAATAAAGCCACCTGCAGCACCTTTACCATAAAAACCTGCTGGCCCTTTTACCACTTCTACACGTTCATATGCCGTAAGATCGGGATCAACTATTCCTAGTCTAAAACCATCAGATCGCGTCTCTCCATATTGACCGCGAATCATATATAACTGTTCGTACTGTCCTCGGCCTGCAAATGCACCTGGTGCATTTTGCACGCCACCACCGTCACCAGTTGTACTAACCCCCGTAGTTAGCTCGATAGCACTTGGGATATCTCTAACCTGCCTTGCATCCATCGAGTCACGTGTTACTACGGAAATTGCTTGTGGTGTTTCTTTTAACGACATCGCCATTTTGCTGGAAGTTGTTTGATATTCAGCTTTAAAACCACCCGGTTCTGCTGGAGCATCACCAAAGCGACCTTCATCTGCATTAGCAATACGTGTACCTTCGATTTGAACAGGGTCTAACATCATCACGTCATCATTTTGTGATGCTGGAATGGCTTCAATAATATAACCTGCTGCTATTTTTCTGGCTTGTAGACCTGAACCTTTTAGCAATTCAGCAAAGCCTTGTGCGGTGTTGAATAGTCCTTGCAAACCTTGGCTGGTGAGGTTGTGTAATTGACTGTCATTCATCACTACCGATTCGCCTGTTTGTTGGGCAAAGCGGTTTAAGGCTACTGACAATGAGCCAGCAGGAATTGAATATTGACCTAGCGTTTCAGTTTCAGCCGCCGAGACGGCAAAGCTTGAACTGGCAATAGCAGTGAGTGATGCATAGCTAATAGCCAGTGCCAGCGGTTTGAGTGAAGGTAAGTTCATAAAGGTGAAAACTCCTGATTAGTAGTGTGCTTACTTTATTTGACGCACTGCTAAGCAAAAGCGGAAATTATTTAATTATTTATTTGGATTTTTTAACAATAACCAGCCAATGCGTTATAGTTTGTAGCTTAATAGTCGGGAAGTTAGAGGCTAATAATTCAAGTGCCTGATCGGGTTTATCCAATGGCAATACGGCTGATACTTTAATATCCTGCAATTGAGCTGCATTAAAGTGAATATAACCTGGATGGAAGCGGTTAAGCTCAGCCAAGACATCAGCTAATGACCAACCTTGCACTAATAATTGATGTTGTTGCCAACGGTTTTGCTGCATTTCAATATCAATCGGTGTGATTGGGCTGATACCTTGAATAGTAAGCTGTATTTGCTCGCCGGCTTTAACAACAGGCTGAATAGTGTGAGAGGTAATGGTCGATGGAGTGACTCGAACCTTAGACTCAATCATGCTTAAGCGTGTTTTATATTCGCCATGGTGATTAACAATAAACTGCGTACCTAATGCTTGAATGGCGCCATATTGTGTTTTCACGATAAAAGGGCGTTCTACATCGGCGGCTACATCCACATAAATTTCCCCATGATGTAGGGTTAACAGGCGTTGTTTGCTATTAAAGTCTAAATCAACGGCTGTTGTGCCGGCTAAGGTAATTTGGCTTCCATCAGATAATGTATGGCTCTGCCATTGACCTGAAGTGGCAATCATATCGGCATTCAGGTGGCCCAAAGGATAATGTTGCAAGGTGATAGCCGCTGGCACACTGATAAGCAACAATAGGCCAAGTAAACCGGCGGTAAGCTTATTATTTCGACCTCGAGCGTTGTTCAAACTAGCTTCTAATGCTTTACGGGCAGCTTTAGGCGGTGGCTGTTGTGGATCGTGTTTAAGGTTTGATATTTGGCCAATAAATTGAGCCACACGTTCAGCAGCTAGGGCATGACGGGGATCGACTTGTTGCCATGCATCAAACTCTAATTGCTTGGCTGCAATCTGGCTTGGCTCACATTCATCTAATAGGAGTTGCCAATCCGCCGCTTGTTCTGCAATCTGTTGCTCAATTTTACTGTTGTTCATGCTTAGGCTTCGTCTTGATACTGTTGGCAATGCACTAATACTTTAACCAAATGACTGCGTACGGTTCTGGCCGTTACGCCTAATTGTTTAGCAATTTCAACTTGAGAAAGACCATCAAGATAATAAAGCAAAAACGTTTGCTGACTTTTCTCAGGTAGCTGGG
>NVVP01000054.1 GCA_002402245.1 Gammaproteobacteria bacterium
AAAACCACCGCTCAGTTAGAAGAAATGACGGATGGTCAACGAGACATTATCTCTGCTGTTGAACAAGTGTTTGAAAAGTCCAAAGAGCAGAATTGGTGAGCTCTTAATTTAGGAATATCTCTTAAGTGCTTATATCGATAAATTGTTTTTGGTATAGACATTGGAAGCTAGAGGGAAATTTAATGGAGCTAAATGTGAGAAATTTAAACACGGTTGAAATTAAAATGTTTGTGCCTGCCAAAAACTTTGAATTATCAAAACAGTTTTATTCTGAGATGGGCTTCACCCTCGCATCTGATGACGGTGGAGTGGCTTATTTTTATCTTGGAGATTGCAGTTTTTTATTACAAGATTTTTATCAGCAAGCACTGGCTGAAAATTTCATGATGCACTTACTGGTGGAAGATGTTGAGGCATGGCATGCACAGCTGCTTTCAAGTAATATCGCAGCAAAATACGATATAAAAATAACAGAGCTTGAAACGCAACCATGGGCAATGCGTGATTTTGTTATTAATGACCCTAGTGGCATTATTTGGCGAATAGGTCAAAATATATAGTTACTAGGTTAAGCAGCTAGGGTTTGTTTTAAATTAATATTTTCTGATGTTAGTAAGGATGCAACATGAGCGACACATTGTTTATCGGACAAAGTAATGAAGGCGTGACCATTGAATTATTGGCTAATATGGCTAATCGACATGGTTTGATTGCCGGGGCTACAGGTACAGGTAAAACCATCACCATGCAGGGTTTGGCCGAAGGTTTTAGTGATTTAGGTGTACCGGTATTTTTAGTCGATGCTAAAGGTGATGTGTCGGGCGTGAGCCAAGCGGGCAAACCTCATCCTAAAGTAGCTGAACGAGTTGAGTTGATGCAGCTTGATGATTTTAGCTTTGAGGCTTTTCCGGCTACCTTTTGGGATGTGTTCGGTGAACAAGGTCATCCGGTTCGTACGACTATTTCTGATATGGGCCCGTTGTTATTATCCCGCTTACTCAACCTCAATGATACTCAGCAAGGCGTATTGGCTTTGGTGTTTCGTGTCGCCGATGATAATGGCTGGTTATTGCTTGATCTTAAAGACTTACGTGCCATGCTTAAGTTTGTTTCTGACAATGCCAAGGAGTTTCGTAGCTTGTATGGTAATGTCTCGGCGGCCAGTGTCGGGGCGATTCAACGTCGATTAATCACCTTAGAAGATCAAGGTGGCGATCAGTTCTTTGCTGAGCCGGTGCTTAATTTAGATGACCTGATTCAAACCGATGCCGAGGGTAAAGGCATTATTAATTTATTGGCTGCGAATAAGTTAATGAACTCACCTCAGTTATACGGCACGTTTTTATTGTGGTTGATGGCTGAGTTATTTGAGAACCTGCCTGAAATCGGTGACCCAGACAAACCTAAACTAGTCTTGTTTTTTGATGAAGCCCACCTTATTTTTAAAGGTGCGTCTAAAGTGGTATTAGATAAAGTTGAGCAAGTAGTTCGACTTATCCGTTCTAAAGGCGTCGGTGTGTACTTTGTCACCCAAAACCCAACCGATATTCCTGATGCAGTATTAGGCCAATTAGGTAATCGAATTCAGCATGCTTTACGTGCCTATACGGCTCGTGATCAAAAAGCAGTGAAAGCAGCAGCTGAAACATTTAGAGATAACCCAAAGCTTGATACTAAAGCAGTGATTACAGAGTTGGGAGTAGGGGAAGCATTAGTCTCAGTATTGGATGACAAAGGTCGGCCAAGCATTGTGCAACGCACCATGATTAAACCACCTAAAAGCCAAATTGGCCCGATTACCCAAAGCCAGCGAACAGTATTGATGTCGAACTCATTAGTAGCCGGTGTGTATGAACAAGAGGTTGATCGTGACTCTGCCTTTGAGATCTTAGCCAAACGTACCGAAGAGCAAGCTAAAAAACAGCAGGCCGAAGACGTTGCCGAGGCTCAAGAAAAAGAGCGTAGCAAGAATCAACGCTCAAGCAGTGGCCGCAAGCGACAATCAATCATGGAAACCTTTCTTAAAAGTGCCATGCGAACTATCGGCAATCAAATTGGCCGTAAATTGGTGCGCGGTTTATTAGGCTCGTTATTAGGAGGTAAGTAACGGACTGTTACTTACCTCACTGATTGACTAGATTAAACCGGTAAACATAAAGAAGATAAACACAATAAAGATAATGAAGTGAATCGCACCTTCAAGCACATTAGATTGACCATCAGAAAAATGAATGATGGATGCTAAGAAGGTGATACCTAACAACACCATCTGTACTGGCGTCAGAATAAAGTTTATTTCATGACCAGTAATGAATGACAAAATGATCATAGCTGGAATGGTCAGCAATACCGTTGATAATGAGGCACCAAGGGCAATATTAATCACTGTTTGCATTCTATTAGCTGCGGCACTCTTAATCGCGGTTAACAGCTCTGGGCTGGCCGAGATAACGGCTACGGCAAAGGCACCTAATGCAATGGGTAAKCCACTGCTTGTGAGGCTTTCATTCATGAAAATAGACATTAGCTCTGCTAAAAAGCCAATCATAGCGATACAGATAATTAAGAAGCTAGCGTGGTAGAAACCATTGATATGTCCATGCTCGCGCTTAGCTTCTTCTTTGTCATCTGACTTGTAATCGTATTGGAAGAAGTAACGATGTTCTTTGATTTGAATACGGGTAAAGATGATAAACATTAAAATAAACATGATGGTTAGGAAGATAAAGTAAGTATTRATMAATTCCTCGGGTACAAACATCGGTAATACCATGGCGATACCCATGGCRACRATAATCATCGARATATAAGARTTGGTTGAGTCGAAGTTATAATCTTGCTCACCATGTTTGATGCCGCCRATRATCGCTGCAATCCCCAATAAGCCRTTAATATCAAGYAATACRGCCGATACAATGGTGTCACGAGCAAGGTTAATGTTTTCTGARTGRYTCATCATAATGCCRATCATYAGCACCTCAACYACTACSGCMGATRRRGTTAAWATCATRGTGCCATACGGTTCACCGTATTTTTCAGCGAGYTTTTCTGCATGATGGGCGACATTAACKGCGCAATACATAATYACKGCAAAGATGAAAAACAGWGCCAAGGTGTTATATWAGGASGYATSTAATATTTGATGCTCAAACGGYATAATCACAATTAGCGATATTAGGGCAACAAATATTGCCTTCTCATTTTTTAACACATTAAGCATTATTTTTGCTCTCAACAACGATTTTTAGAAGGCAAATTATTGCATATTTATCGGGCTAAAGCTAAGTGAAAAATTAAGAATGTGTCATTATGCGGTAATCGAGCTGTGGTTGCTGTTTTTAAATGCTATGCTGTGGTTTTTTCAGGCTTTATTTAGTTTAAGGATAAGTTGAATGATCACGGTTGTATTAGCAATAGTCGGTGCTATTTTGGGTGCAGGAATGGCAGATGAAGAAGGCATGGTTTTTGGCCTTTTTATTGGTTTAGCACTAGGTTTAGTTTCAACATTAAAAGCACGAGTCTTTAAGCTAGAGAGAGAACTCGCTAAAATCAGCAAATTTCTTCATAACCAATCAGTCCAAAGCAAGCAAGCCAACGCCCAGTCTGAACCTGTACCACAGCCTGAACCCAAACAAACTATTACACCTCAGCCTACAGTTAGCCCTCAAGCTGCACCAGCCGTGAAAAAAGAAGCCTTAGCAGCACGTGAAGTGAAACAAGACAAGACAACATTAGAACCTATCAATCTTGATTTTGGTGCAGATTCAGTTCAACAGCAGGCGAAACCACAACCACAACCCAAAAAACCAGCAAGGCCCATTGAGCCTGACTTTGCCGAAAAGATATTCTTTAAAGTCAGAGACTTCTTTACCACAGGTAATGTAGTGGTAAAAGTGGGGGCGATAGTCTTATTTTTTGGTGTCGCTTTCTTGCTTAAATATGCAGCAGAAAGAATGGTGTTTCCTATTGAACTTCGCTTAGCTAGCGTCATTGCTGTCGGTATTGTGATGCTAGTGATTGGCTGGCGACTACGTGACAAAAAACGTGAATATGCCTTAATCCTGCAAGGTGCCGCCTTAGGTATTTTATATCTAACCCTATTTTCGATAGCCAAAATCTATCAACTATTACCCATGAGCTTAACCTTACTAATTATGCTTGGTTTGGTAGTGTTGACGGGTGTGTTAGCCGTTAAGCAAGATGCTAAATCATTAGCTATATTCGGTTCTGTTGGCGGCTTTTTAGCGCCTATATTGATGTCTACCGGCAGTGGCAGCCATATCATGCTGTTTTCCTATTACACCTTATTGAACTTAGGTATCTTTGGCATCGCCTGGTTTAAATCATGGCGCATATTAAACCTAGTCGGCTTTGTATTCACTTTTGTGATTAGTGGCCTATGGGGTTACAAGGCGTATCAACCTGAATTCTTCATTTCAACCGAAGCCTTCTTGATTTTGTTCTACTTATTATTSYYAAKTATTTCAATATTATTCGCCTTCAAACAACCGCCCAAACTAAAAGGCTATGTTGATGGTTCGTTAATCTTTGGCCTACCTTTAATTGCCTTTGCTTTGCAGAGTGAATTAGTGCGAGGCTTTGAATATGGGCAATCGTACACCGCAGCTGCAATGGGCGCGCTTTACTTACTGCTTTCTCGCTTGTTATGGCGTTTGAACAATGGCCGCTTCAAACTATTGGCCGAGTCATTCCTTGCATTAGGCATTACCTTTGGCAGTTTAGCCATACCATTATATTTAGATGGCCGTTGGACAGCAGCAGTCTGGGCTTTAGAAGGTGCCGCCTTAGTGTGGATTGGCTTAAAACAAGCTCACTTTATCCCTCGTGCATTTGGTTTAATCCTAACCGTTGGTGCGGGCTTTAGCTTTCTCGAATCGCTACATGGTCATTTAGCCGATAGCCTACCAGTGATTAATAGCACCTATCTTGGCATGGTATTACTTAGCGTTGCCGCCTTATTTATAGGCTATTTATATGAAAAGGCCAAAACAAGCGCCTACGATTTTGAATACAAAATCAGCAAGTGGTTCATTATTGCGGGTCTTGCATTTTGGTTTATGGCTGGGCTGATAGAGATTGACCACTTTGCCTCAAGTAATTATGAGTGGAAACTAAGCCTTATCTTCTTAGCAATCAGCACCTTTATCCAAGCAGTAATTAGTTATAAGTTGAAATGGGAAGACATCTCACTTTCAGCTATTCTATTGATGCCCGCGATTGTGTTCATCACCTTAGGCACATTAGTCGATGACGTGTTCTCTAATGAAGCGATTAACCCACTTAATTACCTAGGCTTTATTGCATGGCCACTAGCCCTGTTTGTTCATATCCTAGTATTAAGCCGCCATGACAAAAAATGGCCTAAATCATTACTTAGCGTATGGCATGCTGCCGGAGTTTGGGTAACAGCCTTCATCGCACTTTGGGTGGTGGTCGATGTAGTGGATGGCCTTATGCCATCAAATGTAACCTGGCTTGCTAGTTCGTCAGGGTTAATACTTGCCTTAACTGCACTTGTCTTGCTTTATATAGGTAAAAAAGTAACATGGCCAATTGGGCGCTATCCTAATACCTACTATATTGTGGGTTTGGCTCCCGTTATGTTGATTCTCGTGCTGTGGCAATTTGCCAGTAATACAGAAGCAGGTACACCCGTATTTTTTAATTACTTACCAGTCATAAACCCGCTTGATATCACTCAAGCAATCGTTMTTGSSGWRMWYRTNTASWRGCTTARYWKCRNTMARTNAAKTTASNNAMGGYANNCMGAWWWWMNTAYCWGYWAMAGYMTYRKYAGTAATAGCGGGAGCGATGAGCTTTATGTGGATAAATATAGTCATTGCCAGAACAGTGCATGCCTTCGCATCCGTGACGTACACTCAAAAGGCCATCATGGGATCCGGTATATTCCAAATGAGCACCTCGATTGTATGGAGTGTATTAGCCATCATATTAATGGTAGCCGCATTGAAGAAATCATCAAGAATGTTCTGGTTCGCCGGAGCCGGCTTATTAGCATTAGTCGTATTAAAACTCTTCTTCATTGACCTAGCTGAAAGCGGATCGATCTCACGAATCGTATCATTCTTAGTCGTGGGTGGATTGATGTTGTTGGTGGGGTACTTTTCACCATTGCCACCTAAAAAAGAGCAGGGGAGTTCAGGTTAAATTTTCCTGGGTGAGTAGGTGAATGTTTTAATTACAGCTTAATGACACAGTTATACGTCAGGCCTTAATTGTCACTAATCGCACTGTTATTTTGGCCCTAATATGTTCTCGGTAAATTAATCATGCTAGTATATTTTACTATATTTCAAAGAGGTAGCGGGTTGTCGTGAAATCTGAACCAGAATTAGAAGGTGACCTACTTAATAATTGTTATAAGGCCAGTGGCCTTATAAAACATACTGTTATAAGGCACAATGAATTAAGGCTATATACTTGGAAAACGCTGAATAGAACACAAAAGGATTAAAAGCACTCTCACATGAAAGCATTAGGTATAGTATTAATTGCCTCATCTACTGGGGCTGTATTTTTTCACTTTTTAAACGAGTTTTTCTCTGTTGATATGTGCCTTGATGCTGGTAATGTGTACGATTATGCTAAGAGTCAGTGCCGTTCTGATGTAACGTCTCTACCATACATTCCTTATCTGAAAAATTTTAGTTGGTTTGTAGGTGGTTCATTACTTATTCTCTTTCTTGGTATTGCTTGTACTGTATTAAGTAAAAAAGGGTCAGTTGAAAGTGCCTTATAACAAGTTGCTCAACTCGTTCGCTGCGCTCTCTGGGACGTCAAAATGCTGCGTATTTTCCCGCCCGTTAGCAAGGCGTTATGCTCGAGGATGAAATGATTACCAATATCGGTGATGTCGAAGCTTTCATGAATGACTTCATAGAGAATAAAGTCGGTGGTCATCGAGTTGACGAAGATGTTGACAAGAATGTTTCGTTTAAAAATGCCGACTATCGAGTCGATTATTTAGATCAGGTTATAGAACTGAAATGCTTGGAAAAAAATCAATTCGAAGACAAAACATTTCTTGATAAAGTATCTGATTACCACAGGCCCTATCTTAATGAGCTCGCTTCCAAAAATGTAAATGAAGCCAATTCCAAAGACATAGCGAGGGAGGTGTTAACTAGATTTACCCGTGATATGGAGAAGGCCTTCTATCCTCGCATTAAGAAAATTATCGGAAAAGCTAGCAAGCAGATTAAAGAAACAAAATTTAACTTAGATATTGGTGAGTTTTCTGGTGTGGTATGGATTGTAAATGACAATAATATTTATCTTACTATTGAAAACCAAGTAGAAATTGTTGGTCGGATATTAGCTTCAGAGTCTTATTCAGCTGTAGATGCGGTCGTTTTGTCGAACCTTAATATGCAAATAACCCAATCCGCTGATGGCGTACCGAATCTATATTGGGTACCGTTATTTAGGGCCGGAATTTCAGAGCGTACTTGGCAAACAGTACATTACCTTGGCCATTGTTGGCAGGAGTATGTACGGGAACAATTCAAAGTGTCGGATGATTTACGTACTGTAAATGGGGTTGGTAATATCGAACTACTAAAAGGCTTTAGTAATATAAAGTATACAAAAGCATCTTGAGCGACCTATTTTGCGTCGCTTGAAATAAACCAATAGGGTCAGAGTCAGACCCTATTGGTTTATTAAATCAATCGAGTCTGACCCTGACCCCATTGATTTAGTGATTTCTATTGATTGTCAAGGTGTGCGTCCAGCAAATAACAAATAAAACACAGGTAAAAATGATGAAAAGCTTTAACCAAATAAATAACAACTTGTCAAGACCATAAAACTGTATTAAAGCTTCATAGCTACCCAAGATATTGTACGATATATCTTGAACTACCGTTGTCGATGGAG
This sequence comes from Gammaproteobacteria bacterium, assembly GCA_002402245.1. GTDB lineage: Bacteria > Pseudomonadota > Gammaproteobacteria > Nitrosococcales > Methylophagaceae. The sequence goes on from NVVP01000054.1 coordinate 7,921, forward strand.
TTATGGTTCGGATTGTCCCAAATTTGATAATCAAAGGTAAAAGCAAGGGAAGTATTACCCCCCATATCATACTTGTTATTGTCGTGTATTTAAGTGTATTCATTCATTTTCCATTATGTTAATAAATGTTACTGGCAGTCTAGCTCTCCAGTCCAAGGGTTTTTACAGCATGCAGCACCGGTACCAGCATCCCCCCGAGATTTATAGTAACCAGATCGGTGCTGCCTCCGTTTTCCACATCTGTCTTAATCCTCCACTCTTTTTTTCTATTCGTCCATTTTATATTAAGTTGGCATATATCTGTTTCGCAATCATCTATACCATCACACTCCCAGCAAATACTAACATCTGTCAGGAACCTATACTGGCGCTGTGTATACTCTCTGTCCCAAAGACACTTCCCTATACCTCCAACGAATCAGGCTTCTATAGCTCTATAATTGCCTGTATATTTTTTACTTCCTGCATTTTGCCAGCCGTCAAAACCAATAGGGTCACCCTCGATTGATTTCAATCTTCAGCTAATCTATACTAAATCTAACTTGTTTTTAGGCTTTTATTATTGCTTTACCTTTAGCGATTGTTGGGGTGTTAATGTTTTGGAAGTTTGGCGATTTAAATATCACTTTTGGCCACAAGTGGACTCCGTTTTCTGGTGATAAGGAAGTGAATGACCCTGTTTTATATTGCGAGATAGAGTCTCCGGAGACGGCGGGGAAGTTCAGGTTTGTCGCTGAGAATATAGGCGGTTTATTTCGTGAGGGTAGTGATATTGTATTGGGTAGCTTAAATGGAGAGGAAAGGTGTCCAGCGGAAGATATTCAATATGAGATTATCTATAAAGCGGCATTGGTTAATTATATAAATGTCAGTTTCTCAAGTTCTACTTATTCTCTATTTCCAAAATGGGATGGGGAGTTAAATGAGCAGCCTACGTCAGCCCAAACAGCGGAGTGGGGAGCGGAGTTTATAAGTGGTTTAATTGCTAAGCAGAATGTTTAACAGTGTGCTTATCAAGATAAGATTACGCTATGTTTCGCTTTACCTGATAACGGGGAAAGAGAGTTAATTATGTTTATTGCTCATTTACCTTCAGGTTATATTTTGGCTACTGCAATTGTGGAGCGGGTACGATCGCTGCCAGTAAAAGCCTCGACTGTTATTGCAGCCGGAATATTAGGGGCTTTAGCGCCCGATTTTGACATGCTGTACTTTTATCTCATTGATAACCGGCAGACACATCATCATAAATACTTTAGCCATTGGCCGTTACTTTGGCTGTGCTTAATAATGGTTTCGTCATGGTGGTGTCGGTTTAGCAGTCAATCAAAGATTGCCTTTATAATCTTGATTTTCAGCTTAGCGGGGTTACTACATATTCTTCTTGATACGTTGGTTGGCGATATTTGGTGGTTCGCCCCATTTTTTAACGAGCCTTATGCCTTATTTACTGTACCTGCAGTGGTTAAACCATGGTGGCTTAACTTCATCGTGCATTGGTCTTTTGCGGTAGAGCTTGCCATTTGTTTTTGGGCAGTAGTTAAATATAGGCTACGATCTAAAACTAACTCGTTGGACTAATAATGGCAGTTATTAAATAAAAACAATTACTTGCCGAAAAATAATAAAAAGGAGTATTCTTAGGGCTAGCTAGAATGTAAACAACACGTGAGTAATGGAGTACACATAAGTTGTCAGCAATGGTTTCAAAGTTATGCGCTACAGTTATATTGGCTTGTCCACTGGTAGTGCCCTCGTTATTTGCTGCTGAAAATGCAGTTGATGAAGAAATGACACACCTGTTAGATATAGGCTTTGAAGAACTTGTAACTGTTTCTATTGCGTCAAAAAAACAAGAAACCATTAACCAAGCTCCCGGTATTGTTAGCGTTGTAAGTGCAGATGATATTCAACGTTATGGTTATCGAAATCTGCGAGACATTCTCGATCGTCAGCCACACATTCAAGTAACGGGGTCTAACTTATTTCCTCACAATAAGGTGACTATGCGTGGTAATGGCCTTTCTCATACTGATAATACGGTGTTACTACTATTGAATGGGCGTCCTATTCGCGAAGCAGTAAATAACAGTGCAAACCATGATCTGTATGAATCCTTTCCTGTCGAAATTATTAAACAATTAGAGATTATTCGTGGTCCTGGTTCCGTTTTATATGGTTCCAATGCTTTTGCTGGCGCTATTAATATCGTAACCAAAGATGCCCCTGATACTGCGGAAGGAAACTTGAAATTGAGCTATGGTTCGTTTGATCGCAAACGAGGCTCGGTAACAGGCGGAGGTAAAGTGGGAGAGTTTGAGTTCTTTGGCTCGCTTAGTACTCAAAATGTCGGGGGAGAAGACTTTAATAATATTGCGAATGAATCAGGCCGTTTGGGTACATATAAAACTGGATCACAGGGTAGTCAATTGGTGCTCAATGCTAACTATAAAGGTTTTACTCTTAATGGTTTTATATCAGATTTGAAACGTGATCATGCTCAAAGCCAGTTTTTACTTCCAAGTAGTAACTTGAATACGCAGCGAGTGTTTATTGATGTTGGTTATAAGCATGAATGGAATACTGACTGGAGTAGTTCATTAAATTTACTTTATCATCATTATGATTATGACTTTTTCATTAGTGGAGCAGGATTTACCGCAGGGGGAGAAGCTGCTCATTACTTGACTGAGCTGTCTAACCAAGGGAAATTAACAGATAAACTTAGTGTTTTATTCGGCGGTAGCTATAACGCTCAAGATGGTACTTTTCATACTGGTAGTGTTCGTTATGATGATTATAGTCTTGGGTTGTATGGTCAATTTGAATATCAGGCGACGGACTGGATTAAATTAATTAGCGGAGTTCAATTTAATCGGCCGGAAGGGTTACAAGCGAATTATTCACCACGATTCGCAGCTATTTTTAATCTTGGTCAAGGCTGGGGGGCAAAATTGCTTTATGGTGAAGCTTTTCGAGAAGGTACACCTGTAGAGCGTTACCTTACTGCACCGACAGTGACTGGCAACCCTTCGATTAATCCTGAGACGATAGAAACCTTTGATGCCCAATTGTTTTTTGATGGTAAGCATAGTTCATTTTCTATTACCTACTTCCACAGTGAACATAAAGAGTTAATCACTCGAGTAGGTGTATTTCCTCAGAACATTGTGAATTCAGGTGAAATTAGTTATCAAGGTATTGAACTAGAAGGCAGGCATGACTTTGGAAATAACTGGAGTATTCTCGGTAACCTTAGCTATCAGACTAGTGATAAAGATGATGGTACTGACGATGCGACTTATGCGCCGGATTGGATGGCCAAGGCTGGCTTATCTTATAGTTCACCCCGTGGTTATCAAATTAGTGTATTTAATAGCTATTTTGCAGCTTCAACCTTACAAAATGAGGATGTAACTACAGTTAGTTTTAATAATAAAAATGCTGATAGTTATAATTTATTAACGGCTAATATCAAGTTTAATCTGGGTGAAATTATTAGTGAACCAGCACTTTATAATGTCGACCTTTCTTTTTACGGCGATAATTTATTGAATGAGGATATTTATTTCCCCAGCGTGAACCGACGCAATGTTAATTCTCTTCCTCACCACTCAGGAAGAGGTATTTATGCCACGATTAATATTAAGTTTGAGTAAGGTTATTTTATGAACAATAATATTACAAAAATGTATAAAGCAGTCATACTTATTTTACTCTTTACCTGTACCTATTTATCTGGTTTATCGCTGTCTTACGCTAATGAAACAAGTTTTCCCGAAGCTAAGGTAAAAGCAGCATTAATCTATAATTTTTTACGCTTTGTCGATTGGCCAAAAGAAGCTGCGGAAACAGGTATTATTTGTGTCATTGCAAGCAAGCAGGAATATAAACCTGCCTTTCAGTTTTTAACAACACAACAATTTAATAACAAAACAATTTCAGTGCGCGAATATGGTGTTAATGATGATTTATCTGGGCTAGAACATTGCCAACTAGTGTTCTTAACCAATACTGCATCACGAATTCAAAAGGACGTTATTCATAAAGAAAAGCAGGTTCCTTTTTTAATCGTCAGTGATGGTCTTGGTTCTATAGATAATGTGGGCATGATTAATTTTGTGAAAACTAAAAGAAAGATTGGTTTTGAGATTAATGTGGCTAATGTCGAAGCATCTAATATTAGAATTTCATCAAAAGTACTTCGGCTTGCAGAGAGACTTATTAGATAATGGGTATTCCTGCATTTTTTAGGGGCAGACATCACTCTATTCAACAGCGGTTGATGCGGATTATTGTTTTTGTTAGTGCCACCACATTATTACTCGCCACTGCCATGATGACTTATTCTCAAGTTAAACAAACCCGCCAAGGCATGGTGGATGAATTATCGTCTTTAACCGCTGTTATTGCGAATAATACTAAGGCTGCAATTGCCTTTAATGATCGAATTGATGCTGAAGAAGTGCTCTCTGAACTAAAAATTAACCCGCTGGTTGATGCTGTAAATATTTATGATCTAAAGGGCAATGTTTTTGCTAAATATTCACGAGATGACAATATAAATGTACAGTTTATTTACCCCTCTAAAGTTGAACATGAGTTTAGAAATAAGCACTTGTATGTTCATCATCTTATAAAGGATGAAACGGGAAAACTTGGTGAGGTTTTTTTACAGGCTAACCTTGATAAGTTAAACCAACAATTTTTGGTGACATTGAAGGTTGTTGTGTTGATATTTATCTTTGGGGTGATAATTAGTTACATCTTAAGTATGACGTTGCAAAAACATATCTCGCAACCTATTTTAAATTTGGCTCAAACAACTCGACAGATACGACAATCAAAAAATTATGATGAGCGTATTGAGCCTTCAGATATAACTGAAATAGATCAAGTTAGAACAGAGTTTAACGATCTCCTAGAGCAGGTTAAGCTTAGTGAACAAGGGTTAAAACATCTTGCGAGCCATGACCCTTTAACAAGACTGCCAAACAGGGCCCACTTTACTGATATGTTGGTAAATGCTCTGATGAGAGGATTAAGGAAGTCATGTCAACATGCCGTGCTGTTTATCGATTTAGACAGGTTTAAAACGATAAATGATTCTCTTGGGCATAGTGCGGGTGACATGCTGCTTGAGAAGTTTTCATTGAAGTTATTATCGACGATAAGAGGCGATGATTCTATTGCACGGTTGGGCGGGGATGAATTTACTATTTTATTACAAGAAGTGCCCGATTCAAGGYKMSWGANCKWWMTMRYMARTAKAANNAYTSRKRTATTAAAAACTCCTTTTCAGATTGCTGGTCATGMTGTTGTTGTTTCGCCGAGTATTGGCATTGTTATGTACCCAGAGCATGGTGCTACCCCAGAAGAACTGATGAAAAATGCAGACACGGCTATGTATGCCGCTAAGGCGGAAGGTGGTAATAAATATGTTTTCTTTAATAATGATATGAACATTGCCGCTAATGAAAGATTAACAATCGAAAGTGATATGCGTAAAGGTATTAAGGATGATGAGTTTTATCTGCTATATCAGCCTCAAGTCAGTGTAAATGAACAAAAAATAACTGGCTTTGAGGCTTTATGTCGGTGGAATAAGAAAGGTAAAACATTAGTAAATCCAGCAGATTTTATCCCAATAGCAGAAGAAACAGGTTTAATCACTGATGTGGGAGCGATCGTTTTACAGCAGTCTTTTTCACAGATTAAGCGTTGGACTGACTCTGGACTGTTTTCGGGGCGTGTGGCCGTTAATATTTCACCCAAGCAATTTCAGCAGTCAGATCACACATTATTTAACACTATCTCTGAGTTAATAGGAAAATACAATTTATCCCCAGAATATATTGAGCTGGAAATAACAGAGGCAGCGTTGATGGACCAATCTGGCCAGATGATTCGTACGATGAAAAGGTTTAAGGATCTAGGTTTTGAGTTTGCAATTGATGACTTTGGAACGGGGTATTCGTCTTTAACGTATTTAAGTAAATTTCCTATCGATACGTTAAAAATTGATATGTCATTTATTTCAGGTATGGAATTTTCAGCGTCTAAACAAAGTATTGTTAAAACAATTATTGATCTCGCTGCAAACCTTGGTCACCGTGTTGTTGCAGAAGGGGTAGAAACACGTGCTCAATTTGATATTTTGTCTAAAATGGGCTGTGATACGGTTCAAGGCTATCTATTTAGCCGGCCATTACTACCCGAGGATGCTGAGCTGTTTATGCGGAAAATAAATTCTGATAATATTTTCCCTTTATTTAAAAATAGTAATTAGTTTTACTCGTTACTTTATTTGTATTTATGGTGATGGTGGCTGAACAGTAAAAAATAGATATTGAATTATTCCAAATCTATTTAATTTATTGTTGTTACTTAAGGTAATCTATTAAAATAGTCGTTTTACGTTAAAGTTAATCTATGAAACTCATATCACTTACTGCACTCCTTTTATTGTTACTCTCTGGTTGTGGCGAGGAATCTCAAGGTTTAGGTGCCGGTCCATTAAAAGCTGATAAAAACCTGAATTCGCCTGTTTTAGGTATGCAAGTATTCCAAGAAGGCGTGAGTATTGAGATAAAACAATCAGACATTAATGCTGATGGCAGAACGATTATAAAACTGGGTAAAAGACCATTTCTGTTGAGTCTACCTAGGCATTCTGATAATGATGTTTTTCAGGTATGTATCTGGACGGATGATAGTATTTTCAAAAAAGTGCAAGCAGGCCTAGCGACTGAGGATGTTAGTTTTTACAGCCCGGGTAGCGGTATGGCGGGAGGTAAGACGCCTTACTCAACTGTTTTCCTTGATGATATAGCACATAATTATTTATACAGTGATCGAATTGTAAGGCTAGAAACTAATAGACATGGTCTGGCTATTTCTACGCTTGGACTTAACCGAAAAGAATATAGTATTAGCCAGCAAGATGGACCTCTTTATGCCGTTATTTTCATAGATATTAATAAAAATAAAGTGATTGATAAAAATGAGTTTGAGAAGGTTGTATTTGAGTTTGATATGTAAATAAGCATTTTAATTACACATAATGACTGCTTTGTAGGGTAATTAAAATACTAGATTAACGCGTGTATTTCTATCTGATTATTTAATGTTGTACCTACTCTATTGAGTCGTTTAAGATGACGCTATTTATTTTGGAGAGGATAAAGCAATGATGGAAGAAGCGTTAGTTAGGTATGTGCATTTTATAGGTATGATTATTATTTCTGCGGCACTGATTGGCGAGCATTTATTGATTTCGACAGATATGCAGTTGAAGTTATTTAAAAAACTAGTTTTTGTTAATGCGATTTATGCTTTAGGCGCGGTATTAGCCATAGTCGGTGGCGTGTTATTGTTAGTCTATGTAGGCAAGCCAGCCGAGTTTTATATGACTAATATGTTCTTTCATATCAAAATGACATTGTTTATTTTAGCCGTGATGTTATCAGCTTTTCCTACTTATTACTTTTTGAAACAAAGAAAGTCCTCAGCTGAAACGATAACGATACCTAAGTATATTATTAATATTATTCGTGCTGAGATAATGTTGTTATTGATATTGCCTTTATTGGGCGTATTTATCGCTAGTGGTATAGGCCATAACTAAAGTTTAGTCGTTACTTGGAGAGCTTGCTTTCTGGCTCTTCAAGCTTAAGCGCCAATCCAAGGCATTTTTCCAGTAGGTGCCAGTATGCCTGTCACTTTAGCTAATACTCTGTTGTGGCTGCTGATGGAATTGTACGATTGTGCATCTATTGAATATTGAATTCTATTAATTTGAAGGTGATACCGTCATAGGATTGTTGTACTAGACCGACTCCAGGTGCATACCAAGCTTGAATAGGATGCTCTGGACTATCAATAGAAAAATCATACAAGTAAGTATTAAAGGTGCCAGCAGGAACCGTTATCTCAACATTAGGTGTAACGGATATTTTTTGCCCAAATTGAGAATAGATTTCTTTTTTGCTGACGGGAAATTTCAGCACAAGGTGTTTTTCGTTACTGGCAATGTCAATTTCAATTTGGCCCTGATCAGAGTTATTAACGTAGAACGTGTCCTCATCATCTAGCTCTCTATATTTGAACCAAGTCTCACCATTAACTTCGATTTTTTCTAGAACTACTGCAAATTCTTCATTGGCTTTATCATCGACAAACTTCCAATAGTTTCCCACTGCAAGTGGGGTAATAGTTTGGTCAGAAATAGCATTTAAGCTTATGAGGGATAGCAATACAAAAAGTAGAATATGCTTCATGAAATAGACTCGTTTAATTGAATTAAAATGCACCTTTCTTAAATTAAAGAGAGGTGCATTATGATTGAGTTTTAACCGGTAATTAACGGATCAAAGCTCTTAACTAATTCATCCATAGCTTTCATTTGCACTAAGAAGGGTTCTAATTTATCTAATGGTAATGCACAAGGGCCATCACATTTAGCATTGTCTGKGTCTGGATGTGCTTCGATAAATAAACCGGCGATACCTATTGCCATACCACTACGTGCTAGTTGAGCTACTTTGGCACGACGACCATCAGCTGAATCAGCTCGGCCACCTGGTTGTTGTAATGCATGGGTAGCATCAAAAATAACAGGGGCCATGGTGGTCATTTCGTCCATGGCTAACATATCAACAATTAGGTTGTTGTAACCGTAGCAGCTGCCACGTTCACATAACATTACTTTGTCATTACCTGCTTCAGAAAACTTAGTTAGTAGGTGACGCATTTCATGTGCAGCTAAAAACTGAGGTTTTTTAATGTTAATGATGGCATCTGTTTTAGCCATAGCGACCACTAAGTCTGTTTGGCGTGCTAGGAAGGCAGGTAGTTGAATAATATCAACGACTTCTGCAACCGGTTGAGCTTGGAAAGGTTCGTGTACATCGGTAATGATGGGCACGTTGAACGTTTCTTTAATTTCTTGGAATATTTTTAAACCTTCTTCTAGACCAGGGCCACGATATGAGTTTATTGATGAGCGGTTAGCTTTATCAAACGAGGCTTTAAATACATAGTTGATGCCTAGTTTTTGTGTTACTTCAACAAAGTGTTCAGCCGTTCTCATTGCGAGATCACGTGATTCTAAAACATTTAAACCACCACAAAGTACGAATGGTTTGTCATTAGCCATTTCAAAGCCGGCCAAATTAATTGATTGTAAACCCATAAAAATTCCTTAGTTAATACGATTGTGGACGCTATAGTAAATAACATCTGTTTTAAAGTGATATTACTCGAGTCTGATTTTTGTAAAATCAGTGCTGAGTAAAATAATAAAGATGACGCTATTCTACGTTAAAAGAAGTGAATATTGGATTAAAAGCAGAGGGTATATTTATCGCTCAATGCTACACTGTGGGAATTTATCAATAGATAAGGCAGGATCAAGCGTGAGCCAAACTGAAAAAGTGTCAGCAAAAGAGTATCTTGCTAAATGTAAAAAAGCAGCAGTAAAGGGTAATGTAATTGCTCAGAATACTCTAGGATTCTTGTATTTGAATGGCCAAGGTGTTGATAGAGACTACACTGAGGCGGTAAGGTGGTTTGAACAAGCGGCGCAGCAGGAATATAGAGAAGCACAATATAACCTTGCGATAATGTATAACTTGGGACAAGGTACGCAGCAAGATAAAGTACAAGGCGCACACTGGATGAAGCGGGCAGCAGACTATGCGTATGCCCCGGCACAAAATGCCTTGGCTGACCTTTATTATAAAGGTGAGGGTGTTGAGCTTGATTATGTCTTGGCTTATGTTTACTGGGAGTTAGCCGAGAAAAATGGTGTTAAGGACATTGAACATAAGAAAAGTGAAATACTTAAAAAGATGAGCTTAGAAGATATTGAAAATGCTAACCGATTATTAAAAGATGTTCTACTCCGTAAGTCTGATCAGCTTTCAGGTGCTTGTCGTAATTATTTTGAAGCATTAAAAAGCAAAGCTCAAGATGTAAAAGACATTGGAATTCTTTACTACAAAAATCTTGGTTTAGATGAACAAACTGCTCTTATTGAAATTGAAAAAGAC